>CALCIK010000131.1 GCA_937907475.1 uncultured Bacteroidota bacterium
ATGTTTAGCCCCCAAATCAATTTCGGGGGCTTGAAGCGTTTGTCCAAAGTCTAAAGTAGTTGATGACAGCTTTTAAATGGATAGTCCGGGCTTTCCTTTTTTTGCAATAAAATTGCAATTTACTAAAACACATAGCAGTTCAAAACAAAGCACCTAAAGCGCCTGTTAATAGATAACCTAATTAGCAATTTGGTGCGGTAATACTTTCAATAGCTAACTTCATTAAGTCAATATCACCCGAATGAATTAGCCCCATAAACGGCAAATCCTACATTGTAAAAATTCCATTTATAGGCTTGAAAATTGCAGAGTATAGATACAATCTCTTTTTTCTAACGTACTTTTTCATTTTTATAAGATGCTTTTTCATTTTTCTAAGATACTTTCCCGCATTTATAAGAAGAAAAACGGCACTTGACCATGTTTTAGCACCATTTCACTAACAGATCAAGGTTTTTCTTAAATACTTTCCGGTAATTCATGAACACTTAACCTCATTTCCGATATACAAACTGCCGTTTCTCAGTAACTTTATCATGTTTAATAGACATGTTGACCATTTGTATTGATACTTTTTCGAGTTTATCGAATACTTTTTCATTTTTCTGATATACTTTTTCATTTTTCTGACCCTCTTTGTCAGTTTTATAAGATACTTTGACCCTTCGGAAACGATAAGCCACCTTTTTATACAAATACAGTAGTCGTTATCAATCAGCGAACTATTGGTATAATATACCTTTAAAAATCGCGATAAAGTTTGGTGAGCGTTTCGATATCGCACCTTTATTACCTTAGAGGCTTTACGATTGGCAAGCACCATTCACAACTCATAACTTCTTCATCAGTTCCTCTTTGATTTGAAATAGTCCGGTTTCAAGGCCGGATGGATAGGGCGTGGTGAGTGTCGCGAATTGAGCGAGTTGTGTTTTGGCATGAGTTTGTATTTGGATTAGGGTGGGTAAATGGTAAACTAACTCCCCGTTTCGGAAGATGGGTTGAAGGAGGTCTTGATAATGCGCATTAGGTGGCAGGTCTAATTGATCGTTTTTGAAAGTTATCATAGACTGACCATTCCCATTGTAACTTAGCTCGTCGTAAAGCATATCGGACAAAGGGGAGTTGGTTGCAGCATCGGAAAAACGCCGAACATTCAATATGCCCGGGTTAGAAGTTTTTACCGATTCTTCTGATAACTTAATTCGATACTCCCACTCCCCTTCCTTGTTTTGAATAGCCCCCAATTTGTAAACCCCGCCCAATGCAGGTTGGTCTTGAGCCGTTACCAAGTTGGTGCCAACTCCCCACAAGGTAATGCGCGCACCATGGGATTTGAGTTCTTGAATACGGTATTCGTCCAGGTCGTTGCTTGCGGTAATCACGGCATTTTGAAAACCATTGGCATCTAAAATTTCTCTTGCCCCTTTGCTTAGCTCGGCCAAATCGCCGGAATCTAATCTGATACCCAACATTTCGTGCCCGTTTTGGCGCAATACCTTACCCACCTTCACCGCATTGCGTACTCCCTCTAAGGTATCGTAAGTATCCACCAAAAAGATACAGTTGTTGGGCAAGGCTTGCGCATAAGTTTCAAAAGCTTCCAACTCGGAATCAAAGCACATCACCCAACTATGGGCATGTGTGCCCCGAACCGGAATGTCAAACAGCTTACCCGCCAACACATTGGAAGTGGCCACGCAACCTCCAATGAATGCGGCCCTGCTGGCCGATAAGCCCCCGTCAACTCCCTGTGCCCTGCGGAGGCCAAACTCCAACACCCCGTCCGGTTGTGCTGCCTGACAAATTCGGGCAGATTTGGTAGCAACCAGCGTTTGAAAGTTAATGATGTTGAGTAATGGCGTTTCCAAAAGTTGCGCTTCCAACAACGATGCCTGTACCCGCACCAAAGGCTCATGCGGAAACACAACCGTCCCTTCAGGGATGGCCTCTATATTGCAAGTAGGGCGAAACGCAGCTAAGTAATGAAGGAAATCTTCGTCAAACAAGGGTTTCTTGTCAGCACCCACTAAGGTGGCGATATAATCGAGGTCGGAAGGGGTAAATCTCAAATTTTGAATATAGTCAATCGCATATTCTAATCCACAAGCAATGGCATAGTTGCCCTTGAATGGTTGGCGGCGGTAAAACAGGTGAAACACGGCCTGACGGTCGGCTATTCCGGCTTTAAAATAACCATAAGCCATCGTCAGTTGGTATAAATCCGTCAGTAAACTAAGCGAGGTATTGTATATTTGTGAAATCATGAAGCAATTATTGTCAGGTAGTGAAGGAATAATTTTATGTTCATAAACAGCACGTTTGAAAGTAGTTTTGTCATTATATGCTCAAAAACAGGCGGGTAAAGTTATAGCAAAAAAGAAGAAGCCAAGTAAAACAGCAGTATAAATGGCGCATCAGTTTTAAAAAGCCCTGCAAAATAACTAACTTTGCCTTTGAAAAGAAAAACAGGTGAAAAGAATTGTATAAAGGTGAGCGGCTCATTTTCCGGTGATTTAGTTGTTGGCACCCAAAATGCTCTTTTTACACCTGCACAATAGTTTACCATCAACCATACCATTTTTAACCAAACCATAAAGTGTATGCCTCAATTACACAACCAAATCAGCGGTAGATTGCTCAAGCAGCTCATTTTAGAAGACCCCACACCGCGCACCACCCTTTCGTTTTATCAATACGCCCATATCCTAGACCCATCGGAGTTTAGAGATAGTTTATACCTACAGTTCGAGCATTTGCAGGTGCTTGGCCGCATTTACGTAGCCAGCGAAGGCATTAATGCCCAACTAAGTGTGCCGACTGCAAATTTGGAGGACTTTGTTACCTCGCTCTACAGCATAGATTTTTTAAATGGTGTGAGGCTCAACTATGCCATTGAAGACGATGGCAAGTCCTTTTTTAAATTGGCAATCAAGGTGCGAAAAAAAATAGTAGCCGATGGGCTGAACGACTCCACTTTCGATGTAACCAACAAAGGCATTCACCTTGATGCCCAAAACTTTAACCGCCTGACCGAAGACCCGAATACGGTGTTAATTGACATGCGCAATCACTACGAAAGTGAGATTGGGCATTTTCAGGGGGCGATTTGTCCCGATGTGGATACCTTCCGGGAGTCGCTGCCGGTCGTTACGGAAATGCTGCAAGGAAAGGAAGACAAACAGATAGTGATGTACTGCACCGGCGGCATTCGATGCGAAAAAGCCAGTGCCTATTTCAAACACAAAGGGTTTAAAAACGTTTACCAGTTAGACGGAGGGATTATTGAATATGCAAGGCAGGTAAAAAAGCAAGGATTACCCAACAAGTTTATCGGAAAAAACTTTGTGTTCGACAGCAGATTGGGCGAACACATCACCAGCGACACCATCAGCAAGTGCCATCAATGCGGGCAGCCAGCAGATACGCATATCAATTGCGTGAACGAAGCCTGTCATTTGCTCTTTATACAATGTGCCGATTGTGCCGAAAAGTATCAAAGGTGTTGTTCCGAAACGTGTATGCAGATTATACAATTACCCTTCGAAGAACAAAAAGTACAGCGCAAGGGCATAGATAAAGGAATACAAATATTTAGAAAGGGGCGAAAACCTACTGAGAACTTATCCGTTGTATAAGGCAACTATGTGATTATCGGGTTCATCTTTTGCCTTCATTTACCAAACTAGGTTGAACAATTGTAAGTTTTTACTGTATCATTTGGTTAAAGCCGTCAAAAGGCCTATTTTTCGCACAAATTTCAGTTCACTGGATTTATAACTCTAAAAACATCCATCATTAAGTGTTTCCCTGCAAACGAACAGATAAGTATTGGCCTAATCGGTCTTTGAATTACAATTTGTCTATTGCCCAAAATATAAATTTAATTACATTACTCAAATAATTTGTTTCATGAAAAAAACATTACTTCTAGTGCTTTTTGCATTGTTATACATAGGTATAACAAGCAATATTCAAGCGCAGTGCCTCTCGTTTGCAGGAGGCCCTTACTCTGATCAAGGAATTGACGTTGCAGGTTGCAATGGCGAAACCCTAACAGCACCTTACGGAGCTTGGTTAAACGAAGTTTATTTTACAGATGTGGTTGCCGGTGGTAATTACACTTTCAGTTTTTGCGACGGCTATAGTGCCGCCACTTGGGGTTCTGAAGCCATCATCACCGCCATCTTAAATGGTACACCAAGTGGTGCGCCTCCCGGAACCATTGACGGTGGTACTATATTAGGTACTGAATTAGGTTGTTCTTTTACTTTTGATGCAACTGAAGATGGCACCGTATTTTTTATTCTTAGTACCGCTGTTGATTGTGGCGGTGCTGTAGTTGAATTAGAGAATGGAGTTCCTTCGGTTACAACCAACTCAGGTGTTGAGTGCAGCACAGAATGTAGTACCACTCCCGTTTTTGCTACCTTTACTCCCACGGGAGATCCTGCTATCTCGCCCACACCCACCATTTTTTGCGAATCCTTTTTTACCGGTTTAGATGTGCCGGTGGGTTATGTATCGGTTGCCGTTTTCCCCGGTGATGGTGCGCTTTATACCTTCACCAACGAAGATGGATTTGAATTTTACGGATTAACAGCAGATGGCTTCGTTGCAGGTGCAGAATTTGAACCCGGTTTCATCGGCTTCATGTTGGTAACCGATGCACTGATTGCTGCTTCAGGCGGTTCTACTACCATAGAATTCACTGCAGGTTTGCTTTGCTATGAAACTTTAACCATTAACTGGGCAACAGATTTCCCCGGTCTTAATGTGGCAGATCTTTGTACAGGTGTTGTTACCAGTACTCCCGGTGCTGATGAGTGTGCCGATGCCTTACAATTAGACATCAGCAACGGAGCCATCAATGGCCCTTACTCTAACTTAGCCGCTACCGGCGAGACACCGGCTCCTCCCGATTGTTTTGGTGATGACGATGGTACGACCGGCGAAAACTTCTTTGACAATTCTGTATGGTTTGCCTTTGTTGGAGACGGAACTACTGTCACTCTAACCACCAGTGTTGATGGTGCGCCCAGCCCCATGCCCAATGCAGATACTCAAATGGCTGTTTTTATCGGAACCTGTACAGAATTGGTAGAAATCGCTTGTAACGACGACATCGATGACACAAACTACTTATCATCTATTACCCTCGAAACTTTCCCCGGCGAAAGCTACTATGTAGTTGTTGATGGATTTTATTATACCGAAGGTCCCGATGCAGGCGACTTCTTTATCAACGTAACTTCCGAAGGAGGCAGCGATTGTTTAGCCGATTATGGTACGCTTACACCTCCCGCACAAACCACTATTTGCCAAGACGGCATCATTAGTCCTTTTGTCATGGAAGGAGATAACACAAGTGCCGACTATTTTTCTATTATAGTAGTAACCACAGGTGCTGAATTAACCATCTTAGGTTATGTTCAGCCGGGCACCTCCGTAGATTTAACCGGACTTCCCGCAGGCGACTATTTATTCCATGCCTTCAATTTCCTTGTTGCCGATTCCGAAACTATTGACAATGCTGTAGCCGCAGGTGCTACAGGTGTTGATATCGTAAACCTTATTGCCGATGGCACTATTTGTGCAGCTTTAGATGCGGCAGGTATTCCTGTAACTATTTTACCAGCCGGCGACCCCGCATGTTCTCCTTTTGTTTGCGAAGCCAACTTTGGTGTAGTAACCTTTGGTAGCACCACCGTTTGTGAAGGTAGCAGTAGCGAAGAAGTTTTCGTTACCGGCGATAATACCGATGGCTATTCTACCGTATTGGTGATTACCCAAGGTGTTGACTTGACTATTGTAAATATAGTATCACAAGGCAGCATTGATTTTGCAGGTTTAGCTCCCGGCGATTATACAATACATGCTTTTAACTACCTCGATACCGATTTACCCGCAATTATTGAAGCAATAGAAACCGGTGGCGTTACGACTGGTGGTCAAGTAGCTTCTTTAATTATTGAAGGGCTAATTTGTGCTGCTTTAGATGTGGATGGTGTGGTATTTACCGTACTTCCTATCGGCGACCCCGCTTGTACACCTTTTGTTTGCGAAGCCAGCTATGGTGATGTAAACTTTGGCAGTACCACGGTTTGCGAAGGCAGTACCAGCGAAGAAGTTTTCGTTATCGGCGATAACACCGACGGATATTCTACCGCATTGGTTATTACCCAAGGTGTTGACCTCAATATTGTAGATGTAGTTGGACAAGGTGGTGTTAATTTTGCCGGTTATGATCCCGGTAATTATACAGTACATGCTTTCAATTACCTCGATACCGATTTTGAGGCAATAGTAGATGCTCTGCAAACCGGTGCGGTTACAACCGGCGGTGAAGTCGCTCAATTGATAGCTGATGGCGTTATCTGTGCTGCTTTAGATGTGGATGGTGTGGTATTTACCGTACTTCCTATCGGCGACCCCGCTTGTACCCCCTTTGTTTGCGAAGCCGGCTTTGGTGATGTAAACACAGGTAGCACAAACGTTTGCGAAGGCGGCAGCAGCGATGCAGTTTTCGTAACCGGCGACAACAGCGATGGATATTCTACCGTATTGGTCATTACCCAAGGTGTTGACCTAAACATTATTGGTATCGTAGGACAAGGCAGCATTGATTTTGCAGGTTTCGCGCCCGGCAATTATACAGTACATGCTTTTAACTACCTCGATACCGATTTACCTGCTATTTTAGAGGCTATTGAATCCGGTGCTGTATCAACAGGCGGTGAAGTTGCTCAATTGATAGCCGATGGCGTTATTTGTGCCGCTTTAGATGTGGACGGTGTGGTATTTACCGTAGTGCCCATTTCTGACGCTCTTTGCCAAGAGCCTCCTGTTGCCAACAGTGACGTGTTTGTGATTGCACCCAACACCGGTTCCTTCGCTATCCAACTGTCAGACTACGTTTCAGATGCTAACGGCGATGCGCTTTTCCTTAGTGTAGGCACTCCCAGCCAAGGCGGTACGGTTGCTTTTGACGATGCTACCGGCGAACTCACTTTCTTCCCCGATGCCGGCTTCTTTGGCACAGTGGTTATTCCTTACACAGTAACTGACGGTTTTAGTGAACCGGTAAGCGGCACTATGACCATAGTTATAGAGTTGTCTTGCGGCTCGCTTGACAGCATATCCATCGGAATTATTGAAGTAGTAACCAATCCGGTTACGCTAATTAGCCAAGCGTATCTATCGGTTTTTGGCGGTTTACCCGAATTTGATGGCAGCAACTACATCGTTAATATATATGATAGCCTTGGTGTAGTGTTGTTCTCTGCAAACGATGTGCCTACCGGCAGCATTTACTTAATTCCTGCCTTAAACACGACTAACGCTTCTGTAACGTTGGAAATTACCGATGGCTTGGGTTGTACCGGCGAATTTTCAGTATTTATTATCGGCACAACACTTCCCGTACAATTACTTGACTTGAAAGGTACTGTTCAAGCGCGTGGCAACTTGATTGAGTGGGCAACCGCTTCTGAAACCAATAACGATTTCTATACTTTATACCGTGCTACCGATGGTGTTAATTACCAAAAAATAGCACAAGTACAAGGTAAAGGAACCACCTCATTGAGCAGCAGCTATAATTTCTTTGACGAAAATGCACCCAACGGATTGGTGTACTACCAATTGGCTCAAACCAATTTTGACGGCACGACCACTACGCTTGGCACAATTGTTCTTAACCGCGTTGTTAATGCTTTGTCTGTAGTTCAGGTAGCTCCGGTTCCCGCTACTCATTCAGTAAACTTGGTTTTTGCTACACAAGCAATAGCAAGGGTGCAAATATCCTTGTTCGACCTTAGCGGTAAATTGGTAACTACTCAATTTGCTGATGCCGCAGCCGGCATTAACAATGTTCAGGTAGAACTTGCCAACGTACCTGCCGGTATGTATATGCTTACTTTAAATGATGGCACACAAGTAGCCACCGCTAAAATTGTAAAAGAATAATTTACCTTTTTTCCGGCGACTGATCCATCAGTAAACAAAGCTCCCCAATACACCTTGTGTTGGGGAGTTTTTGTTTGCTATGTTTTGTACAAACTATTGTGTATCCAAACTAAAACGGTACTTTTGTAAATAGATTAGCACAAAAAACAATTATTTATGCTGCTTATAGCCGATAGTGGAGCGACCAAAACAAACTGGGTTTTAGCCAATACCGAAACCCAAAACATCATTGGCGAGTACGAAACGATAGGTTTTAGCCCAATGTTTGTTACCGAAGAACAAGTACTGAACGAATTAAGAGGAAACAAGGCCTTAGCCGACAATGCTTTAGGAGTAGAAAGCCTGTACTTCTTTGGTGCGGGGTGCTCCAGTGAGGAGCGTTGCGCCAAAATGCGCAATATCTTTTCCAAATTTTTTACCAATACCCGCATTAGTGTTGACCACGATATGCTCGGTGCAGCGATAGCACTCTGCCACAACCAAGCCGGTATTGCCTGCATCTTGGGAACCGGCTCGAACTCGGTTTATTACGATGGTAAAAACTTGTTTGAAGAAACACCGGCATTAGACTACATCTTAGGCGATGAGGGTAGCGGCACTCATTTGGGTAAGATGATCGTCAGATATTACCTCTACAAACGCCTACCCAAAGAATTACACGACGATTTTGCGGCTACTTATGAAGTAACCAAAGAAATAGTATTGACCAAGGTCTATAAAGAGATGAACCCCAAACGCTATTTGGCTTCCTTTGCGCGGTTTGCCGGTAAGCACGAACAGCATCCATTCATGCGCCAACTCATTCAAGATTGCTTTTCGGAATTTTTAGACTACCATGTCTGTATTTATCCGCAAAGCAAACAGGTTCCGGTCAACTTTGCCGGCTCGGTTGCTCATTATTTCAGCAGCATCCTCAAAGAAACTGCTGCCGCCAAAGGACTTACCGTTGGGCGTATCATTCAAAAGCCCATCTATGAGTTGCTTAACTATTTTATGAAAAAAACATCTACCCTTTAAGTTGGGTTTAGCGCATAGTTGTATCAGCACTTCATTGGATTGTCATCAATAACCCAAGACATTGGGTTAAGCATTCTTAATAACCACATACATCGCCCCAACCACTCCGATGAGCAGCATTATCACTATAAAAGCGGGGGAAGTATGCAAATACCCATCCAGCTTTATTCCAATAAAGCAGCAGACCAATATCAAGGCAATCATTTTGTAGGCTATACCCAAATATCGGGCATAACTTCCGGCAGAAGTTGTCGTTTTACTCTGTTTTGGTTGATTTTGAAGCATTAGAAGAACGTGCGGGATTAGCAAAAGCCGCTTTTTCGGCATGAGGCGAATCAAAACTAAAGTTTTCGGCATTGCTCATGGAACATCTGCCATTAAATACAGCACCCGCTTCTACCACCAATTTTTGAGTAGTAATGTCGCCGTTAATAGTAGCCGACTCTTTCAGATTAAGCAATTCTTTTACCCTAATTGTGCCTTCAATTTTACCCGATATATCGGCATTCTCACAGACAATATCGCCATAAACGATTCCGGTAGGGCCAATCACAATTCTTGAATAGGCAACAATATTGCCTGTCAATTCACCGTCCACCCGCACATCGCCTTGGCAGGTCATGTTTCCGGTAATTTTAGTTCCTTGCCCAA
This sequence comes from uncultured Bacteroidota bacterium, assembly GCA_937907475.1. Lineage (GTDB taxonomy): Bacteria > Bacteroidota > Bacteroidia > Chitinophagales > UBA2359 > UBA2359. The sequence goes on from CALCIK010000131.1 coordinate 9,634, forward strand.
TCAAGTTGAGTGCATTCACCGAATCGCGGCGAATGCTGCTACGGTCATCAGACGCTTTCTTATTGTTTCCAAACATACTACGTGCTTTAAAAATTAATAACTTTTTAGCAAATTGCTAGGACTATGTTGATGAAGGGCTTAGTTAAAATCCAAAAAGTCGGTAGGGTTTACCGGCATTAAGTTATGCCACAGTTCAAAATGAAGGTGCGGCCCGGTCGTCTGTTCGCCTGTATTGCCGACGATGGCAATAGCGTCCCCCGCCTTTACAAAGTTACCCGTTTTTTTTAACAGCACTGCATTGTGCTTATAAAAAGACACTAAATTATCTGCATGTTGCACTGCTATGACATATCCGGCATCAATCGTCCATTCGGCAAGCACAACAACACCGTTTGCAGTTACCTTTACGGGTTCCTTTTCGGCAGTTACAATATCAATGGCATAGTGCTCTTTTGCAGCATCATATTTGGCGGAAACTACCCCTTTTACCGGTGCCAATAAAGTCGTCAATGTATAATTTCTCGATTGTTGGGAATTCAGTTGCTCATCACCTACCACTTTAAACTGTCCGCTTTGTTCCATCGTGCGCCGCAGTTCTGCCTCTTCTTCCGAAATTTCGTCTATATCCACCGAGTCAGAGGACAACTCGGCGTTGGAAGTTGAAGTACCGTTACTACCTGTGTTGGCATCCGACAAGGACTTTTCTTCCAATACTGCCTTGATGCTTTTAATAAATGTGCTCTGCTGTTTGACCACACGCTCTAAGGAATCTGACTTTTCCGATAGCTTGTAAACTTGGCGACGTGTTCCGCTATCATCGTAACCCGGTATATACTCTTTCAGCGGAGTGAGGACAATCAGCATTATTGTAACGATTGTCATTAATACCAAAAGCGTACTAAAAAAAACGTAAATATTCAACTGTGAGAGTCTGAAGGAGAATTGCTCTTCTATGGTATCTTCGGTCATGACGACCAATCGGTACTTATGGCGCAGACGATCTAAAATATCTTGAAGTTTAGGTGCTTTCATCGTGTTTATCGGAAAATGGTCTAAAAATACCGGATGTTAAAAATTCGCTTCTATCGGGTAAATATCCTGTTGTTGATTATCCTACCACAAATTACTCTAATTTTCGCGAATTAAACGGCATACTGACACACACATTGTTTTAACCGGAGCAAGTTTGAATTGCATTAGTGATGTGGGAGTCGGTTCTACAGTATAATTGGTAAAACCTCTCCCCCCTCACCATCAGTACAAAATAGCGATGCGAGGCGTTTAACCAACTGATGTTTCCGGCTAAAGCACTAAACATAAGAGGACGCACTTGCAATTTTAGCGACTTATACATCAAGAACAGATAGTAATGAGTAGATTTGTAAAAAACCTTCTTACTTTTGTAGAATCATTTGATAGATAGGCTTTTTTTGAAAAGTTCAAAATAAATTTACCTTTTCATTAGTTTTAGCTAATGCTTTTCTCTGCTAAATACTTTAAAACAAAAGACATATTTAAGTCATTAACTGGCTTTTGGTTATGAAATACAACAATATCCCCCCTCTCTCATTTCAAGGATCAAGTCTGCCCGACCTGTTTGGTGTGGCAAGACTCATCCTTCTATTTGCTTTGCTTTCAATATCTCTACAGGGTGTGGTGGCGCAAACCCGCCCGCCTCAACAACAACCGGACAAACAAGAACCGAACAAACAAGCCCCCAAGGGTTTTGATGCCGGAATCGAAGGCGGTACCCCTACCGTAAAGGCCGACCCCAACCAAACCATACAAGGGGCACTGAAAGACCAAAAGGCAAAAAGGCAAACCAAAACAAAAGATCCCAACAAGGCTTCTTGGTTGGGAATGCGTATGCAAGACCTCTCTGCACGGTTTAACCGTTATTTTAACGCCAAACTCCGTTATGACGAAGGTATAGCAAGACTTAAACAAGACCACAAAGATAACTACGAAGCCATATTGCCCGTCTATGTTTACAATAGCGGCAGCGGCACTACTATTTCCAGTAACTTAGACGATGCCATTAAAAAAGCATCGTTGGCCATTCAGCTAAAGCCCAACAGCAAATGGATAGATGATTGCTATCAACTTATCGGACAATCTTATTACCTCAAAGGCGATAACGAAGCGGCGGTTACCTCCTTTCAATACGTTACCAAAAATTTCAACCGTTTAAACCGTAGATATCCCAACAAACAGCAACGGGAAATAGACAAAAAGCTGAAAGAACAAGAGCGAGTTGATAAAGAAAACGAGCGCGAACTTGCCCTGAAAGAACGCAAAGAACAGGCTGACCAAAAGAAAAAAGAAACGGAACAAAAAAAGAAAGACTTAGCAAAAGAACGGGCAGATAAGAAAAAAGAACTGGACAAAGCCCGTGAAGACAAACAAAAAGAGGTTGCACAAGCACAAAAAGAACGCAAAAAAGAAATCGAGGATAAAAAAGCTGAACAAGCGAAAACTCAAAAAGAGCGGCTAAAAGAAGCAGAGCAAAAGAAAAAAGAGCGCGAAAAACAGCAAAAGCAACTAAAACGCGAAAAGGAAAAAGCCATTGCGGCTAAAAAGAAAGGCAAACCTGTGCCACTGCCTTCTTCCAAAACAAGCGACAAAGAAGAAAAAAAACCTGATGCCTCTTCAGAAGAAAAAGCCGAAGCGGTGAAGCCCGACAAGACTGAAACAAAAGTTGAGCAAGAGGCGAAACCTGCCGATGAGGTAAAAACCCCTCCTGTAACCAAAGAGGAAAAAAGTAAAAAGAAGGAAAAAGAGTCCAAACAAAAACCCGATAAACAAGCAAAAACCGATGTTGATACTACTTCGGTAACCACTGTTGACGAATCATCGAACGGAGATGACATCGGCAAAGGCATTGACGCTTCGGAAAAAGCCAAAGGCGGAGCAAACGGCGGATTTTTGCAACACAAACCCTCTAGGTATGATGCCATGATTTGGTTGGCAAAAACTTATATAGAGAAGAAACAATTCTCCGATGCCGAACAAGTGCTCAAAATTGCAAAAGACGACCGTAGTTTTCCTAAAAAGAAATTGGACGACCTAGCTATGTTGGAAGCACACTACTATCTAACCCGGCAAGATTGGCCACAGGCTAAAATAGCCTTGCAAAACGCCATTAAAGCTTCGAAAAGCAAAAGGGAAAAATCGCGGTTATTTTACATCTTGGCGCAAATAAACAGTCAGGATAAAAATTATGCCGATGCGCTTGTCGCCTTCAATAAAGTGTTGAAGAGCAGGCCTACTTTTGACATGGAGTTCAATACAAAATTAAATATCGCACAGACTAAGCTCAGAAGTGGTGCCTTTACCCAAGAACAAGCCGTTGCCTATTTGGAGCGAATGACTAAAGAGAATAAATATTCAGACGTAACTGACCAAATCTTTTTTGCGATGGCTGAAATAGCCATTGAAAAAGGCGATATGGCCAAAGCAACCGCTTACTTAGGCGAATCGACCAAAAACAGCACAGCCAATAAAGACCAAAAAGCACAATCTTTTTTAAAATTAGCCGACTTGAACTATGACCTTGAGCGGTATGTCATTGCGAGCACCTATTACGATAGCACCCTGACCCTGCTTCCCAAAACATTCCCTTCCTACAGCGACATCTCCAACCGCCGTTCGGTGTTGACCGAACTGGTTGAATTTATCAATACTATTGCCTTGCAAGATAGCCTTCAAAACATCGCAAAAATGCCGGAAGGCACTCGTCAGGCTTATCTGCAAGATGCCATCACCAGAATGGAAGAAGAGGCGGCTAAAAAACGCGAAGCAGAGGCATTAAAAGAAGCTGCTGCTTTGGAGGCCGCCAATACGCCCACTGCCACCGAAGCGGGAGCTTGGTATTTTTATAACCCCATCACCCGTTCCAACGGACAAACCGAATTTAACCGCCGTTGGGGTACACGACCACTGGCCGATAACTGGAGACTCAGCAACAAAACATCGGGCATTATTGCCGGCAATCCGAATAATGATACTTCCGATGCGAAAAATGCCAACGACCTCATGAACTTAGCATCGGAAGGCAAGCTAACCGTGGCAGATTTGCTGAAAACCCTCCCATTAACTCCCGAAGCCTTAGCTCAATCTGACACGCTCATAGCGAACGCTCTGTTTGGATTAGGAATGGCATACCGAAACCGTCTTTCCAACCTCGAAAAAGCCATGGTTACTTTTGATGATCTATTGCGCCGTTACCCTACGGGTCAGTATTCTGCTCAAGTTCATTACACGCAATATCTGATGGCGAAGGAAAAAAACAACACGCAAAAAGCCAACCTTCATAAGAACCAACTGCTACAGAAGTATCCCGAAACGACTTTTGCCAAATTAATAGAAGACCCCAAACATCTTCAAGCCCTCAACGAAAAAGGTCGTCAGTTGGAGCAATACTACGAGCAGACTTATGCCTATTACAAGCAAAACAATTTTGATGAAGTCAAAAGACGGTCGCAAGAGGTCAATACTTTATTTACCATCAACTCTTTCCAACCTAAATTTGACCTGCTCAATGCGCTTATAGTCGGACATTCGCAAGATAAAGCCGCCTATATTACCGCCCTACGCGAAGTAATCCTGAAACACCCAACAGACGAAGTAAAAACGAAAGCAGAGGAGATACTTAGTTATTTGATGGGCAATGCCACCTCAACGCCATCAAGTTCCGGTACAGCAAAACCTGCTACCACGGCCAATTACACCTATCAGGCCGCTGCGCGTCAATATCTTGCAGTGTCTTTTTCGGGGTACTCTCAACAAATATCGGGATTGACCAACAAATTATCTGATTTCAACAATAGCAATTTTAGCGTTGACAAACTGAAAGTCAATCAAATGTTGTTAGACCCCCAAACACAAGTGGTGTTGGTCAAAGAGTTTAACGATGCGGAGAAAGCGATGAACTACTTCCGCACCCTGCAACAAAACGAAAGTACGGTGTTTCAAGGTTTAGATGTGGCTTACAAATTTTTCATCATCTCCAAGCCTAACTTCACCGAGTACTTTAAGCAAAAAGACACTGATGCCTACTACGATTTCTTTATCCAAAACTATAAATAGGCATTCCGGTTTATAAAACATTGACTAACACATATTGCTTTCAGTTAACCAAAACACTGCTTGGTTTTGCCTTAAATGGCGCATTTACCCGAAATAGCTGCTTATCGGAAGTAGCTCTGCCGCCTTTTTTAATATATTTGCGTCCAATCCATTTCTTATTTTTAATTCTGCAATTGCAAAATGGCATTCAAAACTGAAGTTCCCGCCTATAATCAATATATTAAACTCCTGTGGAAAGCATTTTTAATGGTGCTGCTTTTCGTCTTTCTATTATTTATCGGAGTGTCCCAAGGGATGTTTGGAACACTCCCCACTTTCATAGAGTTAGAAAGCCCCAAGAGTTCGCTTGCCTCTGAAGTTTATTCTTCCGATGGGGTATTGTTGGGCAAATTTTATTTGGTTGACCGCTCCAATGTGTCTTTCGACGAAATTCCTTCGCATACGATTGACGCTTTGATCGCAACCGAAGATGCGCGGTATTACCAACACTCAGGAATTGATTTTAGGGGGATGATGCGCGTGATTACGAAAACCATTATTGGTGGTAAAGATTCGGGCGGTGGAAGTACCATCACCCAACAATTGGCCAAGAATCTTTTTCACGACCGCCCCAGCAGCACATTAGGACGGATTAAGCAAAAGCTGAAAGAATGGGTCATCGCCATCAAATTGGAACGAAGTTATACGAAAGAGGAAATTTTGGCAATGTACTTTAATACCGTACCTTTTGGCAACAATGCATACGGTATCAAATCGGCTGCCCAAACCTATTTTAATGTTCCTACCGACTCATTAAAAATACAACAAGGTGCTATGTTGGTAGGCCTGTTGAAGGGGAATACTAAATTTAACCCCCGCCGCAATCCCCAAAACGCCTTGGAACGCCGCAATGTCGTGTTGACACAAATGAACCGTTACGGCAAACTCAGCGATATGGAACGCGATTCGCTGGCAAAATTAGACTTGGGTGTAAAATTCAGCCCAATGTCTCACGACGAAGGATTGGCTACTTACTTCCGCGAGTACGTGAAAAATGAAGTGAAAAAATGGGCAACCGAAAACGTTAAAGTAGATGGCAGTAATTTTGACATTTACCGAGACGGGCTAAAAATCTATACGACCATCAATTCGCGACTACAACAGTACGCCGAAGAAGCTGTTGAGGAACACATGCCGCAGTTGCAAAAGCAATTTTACGATCACTGGAAAGATAAATCCCCTTGGGAAGAGTTACCTAAAGCAAAATTACCCAAAGACGATTTATGGAGCGGCACTAACGAACTCATTTACCGCGCTGTCAAAAACTCCGAACGATACAAAACACATAAAGACCAAAAAATATCGGAAGAAGAGATCAAGAAGATATTTAACACCCCGTATCCTATGACCGTTTTTTCGTGGAAAAACTCGGTTGCAGGGATAGATACGGTCATGAGTCCTTTGGATTCCATCAAATATACGAAGTACCTGTTGCATACGGGAATGGTGGTGATGGATCCCGAAACCGGGCATATTTTGGCATGGATAGGCGGTATTAAGCATAAGTTTTTTAAGTACGACAGTGCCCGTCCGTCTTCAAAAAGACAGGTTGGCTCTACTTTTAAACCCATCGTCTATGCCGTAGCACTTCAAAATGGATGGTCGCCTTGCAGCAAAGTACCCAATCTTCCTGTGGTGTTTGAAAATTACGACAGATGGTCGCCCGAAAATGCAAGCGGTTATCTGGCCGGGCAAATGGTTTCTTTGCGAACGGGATTGGCACACTCCATCAACCGTGTCGCCGCCTACTTAATGAAGCAACTCAGCCCGGACCCGGTGATAAAACTGGCTAGAAAAATGGGCATTGACAGCCATATTGACCCTATCCCTTCTATTTGTTTGGGTTCTGTTGACATGTCGGTGTATGAATTAGTAGGTGCTTATGGTACTTTTGCCAACAAAGGACTATACACCAAACCCATCAGCATTACCCGCATTGAAGATAAAAACGGCAACGAGCTGGCAAATTTCAGCACCACCACCACCGAGGCCATTGATGAAGCCACTGCTTATGCCATGATAACGATGCTTCGCGGAGTGGTGGACTACGGAACTGCCGGCAGGCTGAAATGGAAGTACAATTTGAATGCAGACATTGCCGGCAAAACCGGAACCACTAATGACAATTCGGATGGCTGGTTTGTGGGCATTACCCCACAATTGGTCGCCGGTGTTTGGGTGGGCGGCGATGAAAAAGCCATACACTTTAGAACCACACGGCTTGGTTCAGGCTCTAACATGGCATTGCCTATTTATGGTAAATTCCTCAACAAGGTATTTGCCGATTCCCTAACTCATGTTAGTTCTACTGTTAAGTTTGAAATCCCGCCACACTCAGTGATGCGCAGCATTGAATTAGATTGCAACAAGTACGATATTCCTTATGTCGGTGCGGAAGATGGTTCAACTATCAGCATAGATGCCACTCCCGGAACCGGAGCGGAAACGGACACCATCAAAAAAGCCTTTAATTACAACGACCAATTTGATTAGTGCCTAACCCAAACCCATTCTGAGATAGGTATCCGGTTTATTGCCGTTACAGTTTGAGGCCGACATTGCAAAAACGCACATAATTCGCCTGCTTTGCAACTTAAACCCCACTAACAACTGTCCTATACACGTCAAGATGTTTTTTTCCAAGTGTGTTAAAGCCATCGGTGTCATAGGAAACAAACTATATTTGCCAAAAGGTGTTCTTTAATCACTCTTTTCAGGCATTTCATTTGCCGAAGACCCTAAAATTGGTAAAACTATGAAGCCTTCAAAGATATTCAGACATTTTTACAGCCTCCTTTTATGCTTGTTGCTATCAACACCCTTGGTAAATGCTTTTCACATTGTAGGCGGCGAGCTGACTTATGAGTGCTTAGGGGGCAGTAACTACCGGTTATCGCTTACCGTTTACCGAGATTGCTTCAGCTCAGGTGCTCCGTTTGACAATCCGGCTTATATCTTTGTGTTTAATGCTTCGGGCAGCCTGCTAAATACCCTTAGCCTAAGCATCCCTCCCGGTGGGCCGCAACAGGTAAACCCGCCTACCAATATTTGTGTCAACACCTTGCCGGATATTTGTGTAGAAACTTATACCTACACCACCATTGTCAACCTGCCGCCCATCATCGGGGGCTATACATTGGTTTACCAACGCTATAGTCGAAACAGCACAATCGTAAACATTTTCAACCCCGATCAGACCGGCTCTTCTTATATCACCACCATTCCGCCGGTAGTCTTGGCTAACTGTAACAACTCGGCAAGTTTCAACACCCTGCCTCCAACCGTTATTTGTGCCGGACAACCGCTGTTTATAGACCAATCTGCTTTTGATGCCGATGGCGACTCACTCGTTTACGAACTTTGTGCCCCATTGGTTGGCGGGAGTGATGGATGCCCGCAACCGGGCGATTTTTCGAATTGCAATCCGCCGGGAATGCCTGCACCGCCCCCACCCTACGGAACGGTCAACTTTATCCCTCCTTATAGCGGCACCAATCCCTTAGGCGGTTCTCCCGCAGTTACCATTGACCCCCAAACAGGTTTGCTGACCGGTACACCCACCACACTCGGACAATTTGTTGTAGGTATATGTGTATCCGAGTTTCGCAACGGGCTGTTTATCAATTCCATAAGGCGCGATTTTCAGTTTAATGTAACCCCTTGTCAGGCCGTTCAGGCTGCCGTGCAATCCAACAGCATTACCCCGCAAGGCAATTTCATCATTACCGATTGCGGACAGGATTTTACCGTTGATTTTATCAATACCAGTGCCGGAGCAAGCAGCTATTTTTGGCAATTTGGCGATCCAAGCGTTACTGACGATTTTTCGTCTCTCATCAACCCCAGCTATACTTATCCCGATACCGGGCAATATATTGTAACCTTAGTAGCCGATTCGGGCGTGCCCGGCTGTATAGATACTGCCACGATTATTGTCAACCTATACCCCACCCTGACCAACAACTTTTCTTATATTGCTGGCTGTGCCTACGACCCTGTGGTGTTTACCGACCTTTCTGTCAGCACCTACGGCACCTTGACGGGTTGGTCGTGGAATTTTGGCGATGGCACCGGATTAGCGGCACAAAACCCTACCCATACCTACGCCACCGGCGGTACAAAATCCGTAACCCTTTTGACGAGTACTTCACTTGGCTGTACCGCCTCGTTCACTCAAAACATCTACGTCGCCCCGGTACCTTTGGCGGCGTTTAGCAACTCCGCGCTCTGCATCAACACGCCCATACAATTTACCGACCTCACCACCGGTGCGCCGCCCAACTCCTGGTCATGGGACTTTGGCGGCGGCATCACCGCTAATACTCAAAACCCCACACAAACCTTCAGTACTTCGGGTAATTATACCGTCAGCCTGATTGTGAATACTGCCGAAGGTTGTTTAGACACCGCTCAAATTTCCTTTACGATTTACCCCGACTTTACCGCCAATGCCGGTGCCGATACGCAAATCTGCCAAGGGGATGCTATTCAACTGCAAGCCTCAGCCGATTTTCCGTGGTTTATCTATCAATGGACCCCTACAACGGGCATCCTTTCGGGCGAAAATACAGCAACCCCATCGGTTAGCCCAACTTCCACAACGACCTATCAACTCACAATATCCGACCCTAACGGCTGTATGCGAACAGATGCCGTTACGGTTACGGTCAATACCAACCCTAATGTTGCCATCAACGGCAACCCGATTGTTTGTGTGGGTGATGGACTAACCCTTACCGCCGATTTCAGCCCAAATGTTACCGGGTTTGAATGGAGTGGCGGCGGATTGTCTAATACTACCGATTTGAGTGTAACCGTTACCCCAAACGATACGACCACCTACCAACTGGATGTGGCAGACATCAACGGCTGTGTGAACACCGCCACGTTTACCGCCTTTGTACAGTTTCCCATTCAAGCCAATGCAGGGGGAACTGCCGAGTTTTGCGCCGGCGATTCCGTTCAACTGAGTGCTACCGGCGGGCTGAACTATGTATGGAGTCCTCCCTCCGGATTGAGCAATCCAAATATCGAAAACCCGGTAGCATCGCCACTCAATACAACACAGTATGTTGTTACCGTATCGAATAACTGTTTTAGCGATACCGCCTCGGTCTTGGTTACCGTAAACCAACTGCCTGTGGTGAATGCCGGACCCGATGCCACCATCAATGTGGGTGAAAGTATCATCTTAAACGGGGTAGTACAAAGCGATGCCGGCGGGTTGCAGTTTTCATGGTCGCCCGGTGACGGGTTAAGCAGTACCTCCCAATTAAACCCATCCGCCAATCCACTGACGACAACGGTTTACACTCTTAGTGCCACCGATGAAAATGGTTGTATGGCTGCCGACTCGATGCGCTTGGAAGTAACCAATATTTTTGAAGTATTGATACCCAATGCCTTTTCGCCCAACAATGACGGAATCAACGATGCTTTTGGCATTGTGCATACCCGCGGGTTAAAGGAATTGCTCGAGTTTAAAGTCTATAACCGGTGGGGGCAACTCATTTTTGAAACCAAAGACACCGATACCCGTTGGGATGGCCACTTCAAAGGCACCGCCCAAGAAATGGGTGTATATGTTTTTTATATCCGCGCGCTCACTTTTTTAGATACCGAGTATAAACAGCAGGGGAATATTACGCTGATTCGGTAACCCAACAACATCTGCTATAGAACCGAATAATGTTTTGGAACACGGATGAAACGGATGCAAGCAACACGGATAAACCCAGATGTTAAAGCAATAAACAAAAATCCGCGCCTATCCGCGTTTGAAAACCCGCGTCATCCGCGTGCTATTCTTTTTTGGAACGCGGATGAAATGGATGCAAGCAACACGGATGAACGCAGATTTTAAAGCAATAAAGAAAAATCCGTGTTTATCCGCGTTTGAAAATCCGCGTCATCCGCGTGCTATTCTTTTTTGGAACGCGGATGAAACGAATGCAAGCAACACGGATGAACGAAGATTTTAAAGCAACAAACAAAAATCCGCGTTTGAAAATCCGCGTCATCCGCGTTCTATTCTTTTTTGGAACGCAGGTAATGCTTTGGAACGCGGATGAAACAAATGCAAGCAACACGGATAAACGCAGATGTTAAAGCAACAAATAAAATCCGCGCTCGCTTGAAAATCCGCGTCATCCGCGTTCTATAATATCTTGGAACGCTTGATGAACCACCACCCGAAATCAAACTGCCTAAAAAACAGTAGAAAAAGGTTCCGTAACCCGACACATTAAAGCCGGACATAACTTTGCAAGAACGGTGAAAACCTACAATTTTCTTGAAAACAAGTAAAGAAAAGTGCGTTCTTTTAAAGTTTGTCGAACCCCCAAACCATTCAGTATTTTCTAACCTCATTTTACCTTACGGTAACAACCTTTTTGATGGGTAAGCATAGTCGAAAAGCCCCAAGTAGCCGTTTTTACCCCCGAAATTGTTTTAACTTTATGGGAGAAAAAGTACTTCAGATCGAAAAAAACAACCTTTTTTTGGCGAAACATTGAATCTTTTCCCAAAAAAGCTTCTTTGTTTTTGGAACCTGTTGTCCAAGTTTTCGGAAAACATTGACAATAAATGGAGCAAATCTTCCTTTTTTCGGAGAAAAACCTTCTTTTTTTCGGAAGTGAAATGCTTTTTTTGACAAACGACTATCTTCGTTTTGCGAAAAAAAACCTTTTTCTTGCGTTTTGTTGAAACCTTTTTGACCACTTTATGCCCTATTTTTCAAATGTCTTGCGGAAAGATGGGGGCTATTTGTAACATTGGTGGTTGATTTTAGACAAAAGACCCCCTGTTTATGTGGGCATGGGTGGTCAAATTGACGAAATGGCAGGATTGCCCTAAGTGCTCTAAAACCACTTTTGCATGCCGAACATCGTTAATTTCACTTGGGATTCTTGGTTGCTATCCGGGCAAATTCGTTATTAGACGATCTGTTAAAAAAGTAGTGAGAGAGAGTTGTCTGAAGGTCTTTGGTTTCAACGGCATGTTTTCCCAATGCAAAGCAAAGGCTAAAAATATTACTACCAAAGTTATTGCTTGGCACTCTGAACTGTTAGCCGTATCTGACTTATTTAAAAAACTTGTAGCATTTACCCTGCAAACATAGTAGATTTTAAAAAAAGAGGATTTAGCAGTGTTTTGCTAAATCCTCTTTAAATGCCTTATTGTATGACTACTCTTTGTGTGTATTTTGCCATACCAACTTTAATGACGAGATAATAGATGCCCGAAGACAGTGCTTGTGTGTTAAATGTAATTTTGTTTGCCGAGTACCATTCTACGGGCACTTCGCATATCTGCCCTTGCTGGTTGTATAGTATGTAGGAGGCAGGTAGGTTTTGTTGGTTGGGAAACCAAACGGTAAATAAATTTTGAGAAGGATTGGGATACACTTTTACAGTATTTATTTGAGGAGTGAGGTTATTATTGTTATCGGATGTAAAAGTGCTGAGCCATGACTTGCCGTCTAAATTCCAGGTGGGTACGTTTTGTGGATTTGTGCCGGTTTCATAAATGAGGTGATGTAAGGCTGTAACGCCTATATCGGTTTGAACGGGCGTTGTGGCAAGGATATCGGGGTTTACGGGTGAGACAAAATAGGGTATGCCATTGTATTGGTAGCTGCCCGGATCGGGGGCGGTAATCTGCATTTGAGGTACGCTGGTTCCGCTGGCAATCCACCAAATATGTCGCTCTTCGTCGGTGCCGCCACCATGACCGGTGCCAATACCGCCGTGGTCGGTAATGAGAAGTATAAGCCAGTTTTCGTTGGCGTAGTTTGGGCGATTGTAGAGGGCTTCCAACACATTAGCAAAGCTGGCATCTACATTTTGGAGGGCGTTCATATATACAGGGTTAAGGGGCGAGAAGCCGCTGGCGTGCCCGGCAAGGTCGCAGGCATCGTAATAAACAAAAAGGCAGTCGAGGTTATCGTTTTGCAGGGCTTGAATGGCGGCGGCAGTAGTAGGGGTGGTAGCGCCGTCGGGTACGATGATTTTTTCGTTCCAACCATCGTTAAACACATTGTTGCTCATGGGTGCCCATTCTGTTACTTGTACACAGTACAAATCGGGCAAAAGCTCTTTGGCTCTTGTAGTAAAATAGGGGTATTGGTTGTAGTTGCTGCCGGTGTAAGCATTGCTGGTTACGCCGTGTTTGGCTTCCCAAACACCACACATAATAGACGACCACGAGGGAGCTGAAACGGTAATGCCCATGTGCCAAGCGTCGTAAGAGTACAAGCCGTTGGCAATGAGGTTGTCTATTGTGGGGGTGTTGGCTTGCTGTAGGGCATCGGAACGTACTCCATCAATGCCTACCACCATTACTTTTCGGTCTTGCGATGCCCAAAGGGTGGTAGATAGCAACAATAATGCGCAGTAGATAAAACGGGTAAATAAGTTCATAGTAAGTGTAGTTGGACTATTAAAGTTTTTTTTAAAGATTACAGGGTTAGTTTGACCCCTACTTGTCCGCGCCATCGGTAGTATTCTATGCGGTGAATTCTATCCGGCTCGCCTCTATAAAGCCTATCGGGGCTATTAAGCAGGTTGCTAAACTCAATAAAAGCAGAGTAGTTTTTGTGGAAAAAATAAGAAAATTGACAGTCCATCATATAGCTACTACCCTCAAAAATATCATAGCTATTGTCTTGATGCAGCAGGGCGAGTTCGCCATCTAGGTTTTGAACGGCTGCCAAATTAAGTTGGTGGAGGTGAGGACCATTGTAGTTAAATCCTATTCGGGTTTGAATGTTATATTTTTCGTAAAACAAGGCGGCATTAAAGAGCCAAGGCGTTTGCTCGGTCATGGCTTGAGGTTTGGTTCTGCCGGGCACCTTCATTTGTGAGTAGGCATAAGATTTAGACTTTGGACAAACGCCTCAAGCCCCCGAAGTTGATTTGGGGGCTAAACA
>CALCIK010000132.1 GCA_937907475.1 uncultured Bacteroidota bacterium
CCACTCTCATCAATGCTAATGCAGCCTAAAATTATTTTCGCAAGAAGTCTAATAACCAATTGCACTTTTACAGGTAATTCAGCGAATATTGGCGGGGGTATAGCAAACACATTATCTTCTCCTATTATCAGCAACTGCATTTTATGGGGTAACAGTACAGAAATAGAGGGCGATACTGCAACTGTTACCTATTCTATTGTAGAAGGGGGTTATGCCGGTGTCGGCAACCTAAATACCGATCCCCAGTTTGTTGATGCTACCAACCCCGCCGGACTTGATGACATACTCGGCACTGTAGATGATGGCATTCGGTTGCAGGTTGGTAGTCCTGCTATAAATGCAGGTGATAATTCGGTAGTTTCCGAAACAACAGATATACTCGGATTAGGCCGAATACTTGACGGCACTGTAGATATAGGAGCGTATGAAAGTGGTAATTTTCCCTGCTTCGATCTAATCAATGCTGCTCCTCCGGCAGTTATTGGCAGTGAAAGCACTTGCTCCGGATGTGGATTAGGAGATGGTGTAATAAATCCGCCTGCCACAGCTTGCCCTATGGGAACTGTTGTAAAATACTCAACCGATAATGGCGATACATGGAGCAATATTCCACCTATTTACAATCAAACAAGTCCATTAACCATACTTACCCGATGTGAATGCTTTATAGATGAAACTGTAGTAAGTCCGACAAGCAGCATAACCACCACGCCGGGTATATGCACCCCAATTGTTGCCAACATCAGCGGTGATACTACAGGTTGTGGTAGTGTAACACTTTTTGCTTCAGATGGAAGTGATTTTGTTTGGAGTGGCGGCAACAATGTTAATAGTTCAACCAACACGTTTACCGTTTCTGATACTTACACTGTTACTATTACCGGCTTTAACGGCTGTACGGCTTCTTCAAGTGAAACAGTAAATATTACCCCAAATACCACCAATACAACCATCGAATCTGTTTGTGATAACTATACATGGAGTGTAACCGGTGAATCATACAATACATCGGGCATATATACTGATGTTACAGGTTGCCATACCGAAGTCTTAGATATAACCATTACTACCTCCACTTCCAATACGACCACACAAACAGCTTGCGACAGCTTTACATGGAGTGTTAATGGAGCTACTTATTTTTCATCTAATATTTATATACAAATAACCGATTGCCATACCGATACGCTGGATTTAACCATTACCGGAGCTTGTCCGGATTGCTTAGGCTTTCCCGGAGGCAGTGCTTTGCCCGGAACTCCTTGTGACGACGGCAATCAATTTACAGAAAACGATGTATATGACGCTGACTGCATTTGTGCAGGTATAATCACCGAAGTACAACCGATATCTGCCGAAGAACAATTTTCTACTTTAACCGTTTCCCCCAATCCAATATATGAAAAGACTACTATTACTTTCACCATACCCAAACCTGAGCAAGTAACCCTTTCGGTTTACGATATATCGGGCAAGGAAGTAGCTGTTTTGTTCAATGTTTTTGCTCTTGCAAACACTGCCTGTCAATTTATTTTTGACACTACCTCCCTTTCTAATGGTACTTACTATGCCGTATTGCAACGCGAAGATGGTTCTTCGGAACAAATCAGCGTAATGGTGATTAGGTAGATTTGCTTTAACAAAGGGTGGCAGTTTGATAGAAAAACCGCTACCCTTTGTTGTTCGACGATAGCTTTTTGATAAAATCCCCTTGCACAAAGGAATACCGAGTGCAAGGGGATTTTCATTTTTTAATGCAGAGAAAACTTTTCCCTGTTTTCCAATTTTCGGCTCTGTTACACGCAACCCAAATTTTAAAACCTGAACAAGATAGCCAATCTCAACTGCTTTTCTCTTAAAAGTAGTGTTCAGCTTATTACTAACTTGGTTGCGGCATTGAAATGTTTAATAATATAGATAGCTTTAGTAATTTCTATTACTTTTTCCTCATTCCATCCAGTCTGTTTTAATAATTTACCAATTCTTTATTTAATTTGTTAGCTACAAAAGCTATGTAAATAGGGGTTTCTATCCTCTGTTGTGAACTATGATAAATAGGGAGGATTTTAACTCGTTTTTAGCTCTCCTAAATGCTTTTCTATTTTCCATAGATATCCGTAATTAGGGATAACTTCATCAATTTTGTATTGATCAGATACGCTTTCAGCCCCATTCCATTGCTCGCATAGCTTGTTTCCACTTAAATACCGACCTGCACTTCCCCACTAATAGTCAACTATCTATTGTATCATCGCTATTGCCACATTTCCGATTTATTCCCTTTTAGTTGATAAACTAATACCTTCTATTTCAATGTTACAACTGCTTTCTCAAGTACACATTGCTAAAATCCCCTTTTTTCAAAGGATGCAAGAGGAATGGTGCAAGGGGGATTTAGCACTATTTCGGGCTATTTTACCCTATAAACAGGTGCGCTTAACCAATCATCATGTTAAACCGTAATGTTGTAACTGCTATATCTAACGCCCGAATAGGAGTAAATCTGAGAAGTGACAAAAATCACTTTCATAGATGGATTTCGTCACCAATAGTATTCTGAATTTGACCCAATTTTGTGCAAGAATTTTGCTAAACTAAGCACTATTGCTATACTTGTTTTTGTATAAAATAATACCCCGTTTACTTGCACAAACGTTGAGGAAACCTGCTACTTTTGCGTCCCCATTTTGGCATGTAGTAATACTCGTATTTACGTACATACAGTAAATGTCGGTTTTTGATCAGAATTTAGGAAAAAGGGGGAAATCAGTAGCTAAATAAGTAAATAAAAACTATCTGCGAGGCAAACCAACATCATAAAAGGAACTACTTTTTTATTATTCCGACTTTGCCCGAACCCCACCATAACTGTCAACCTAATATAGTTAAACTGCATAGCCTCGCTTAAAATCTAATTTTGACTTTTTTAAAAACAATATCCGTTTGACAATATCAATCAGCATTTTCCTTCACATCACTGCTTTGGCACAAATTCCAATCAAATTTTTGGCGTTTCAAATTTTACGCCGAACTGTCATCAAATAGACTAGAAAAGTCTTTGAACGATTTCGAGGGTCATTTTAAAATCTGGATTATCTAAACTAAATATTCATTGCATGATTTGCTTTTATCTATTTTCCAAAAAAAAGCTGGCATTATTATTAAAAAATGCTTTACTGTTGATTTTATTGCTTTTCAATGTCAGCGCCTATGCCCAAGACGATAACGGCAAAGAAAAAAATGGCGATGATTCTAATTACAGAATTGGTTTAACAACCGGCTCTTTTGTTCCTAAAAAAACTTCTGTGGACAACTTTACTGTTTTACCTACAGATTTGTTTGATCACAAATATTTTCGGTTGATTCAGTTCTACCAGATTCCTTCAGAAGAACAGCGCAAGACATGGAGTTTAAATGGGCTTTATTTAACCGACTATCTGCCCGGCAGCGTGTATTTTGCCGTGATTGAGTCAGATTTCATAATTTCGGAAATCAGTGCAATTGTGCGGGCTATACTTCCTGTTGACAAACGTTTTAAAATGGAAGCTCCTTTATATTTTAAAGGTATTCCGAAGCACGCTCTGAGGGGGGGAAGTATTGCCAGTATGACTTTGAGTTATTACACAGTATTGAATCATGAATTGGTTATAAGCGATTTAAGAGCCAGAGGAGTAGTCATTGAAAAACAAAACAATTATTCCGGACAGTTGGTTGTATCCTTTGATGCTTCCCGCCTTGAAGAGATTACGATGTTGCCATATATTCAGTTTGTTGGAGCAATTCCAGACGAACCTTCATTGGAAGAATCTGATTTCAGAAACTCATCCGGAAGATCGAATTATATCAACACAGGATTTAACGAGCTGAATTTTAACGGGGAGGGGATTGCGGTTGCTATTGGTGAGTCCGGTGCGCTTGTTGATGAGTTAGATGTTAAAGGCAGGATAACGGAACTTACATCTGGTTACTCTTCTCATAAAATTGATGTAATGAAGAGTTGCGCCGGAGCAGGAAATGAAGACCCTGCAAATCGTAACAATGCCTGGGGCGCAAATGTTGTTAGCGAGGTTTCTTATCCTGATTATGTTTCCATATATAATGATAATGATGTCAGATATACTAATCATTCATACGGGATAGGCACAACCCCTTCTGGCGATTATGATGCCATTGCCCGAGCACACGATATTAGGATTTCATCATACCCCAATCATCTTGTTATTTATTCTTCGGGTAATTCAGGAGCACAAACAGGTTATGCACCTTATGCCTTCCCAACTTGGGCAACCATTACCGGAGCAATGAAAATGAATAAGAATATGCTTTCAGTAGGCGCTTTGTTGCCCACTGATGAGCTGGCAAGTTTCAGTAGTACCGGGCCAATGTACGACGGGCGCATTATCCCGCAGGTGGTCATCGAAGGAAATGAAGGTACTTCACTGGCTGCTCCAAAAACCACCGGTATATTTGCAATGTTGAACCATGTATATCAATCCAAAAATAGTGGTAATGAGCCTGCTTCCAGTTTGTTGAGGGCAATTGTAATGAACACGGCAGATGACATTGGTAATCCCGGTCCCGATTTTAAATCAGGTTACGGGCGTATTAATGTACGCAGAGCCTATAATTTGATTAATGATGTTCATTACCTTTCAGGAATTGTAACCAATGGAGCAACAAACACACATACATTAAATATCCCTGCCAATACTAAACAATTGAGGGTAATGATAGTATGGCCTGATGTAGCAGCCGTTGTGAATGCCAACCCTGGAATAGTCAATGACCTCAACTTAGTAGCTATAGATCCGGGAAACACCTCGTACAACACTTGGGTATTAGATGCCAGCCTACCTTCAAGTGAAGTTAAACTTAATGCACCGGCAATCCGGGGAGTAGATAACCTGAACACTATAGAGCAAGTTACAGTGGACAATCCTCAAACTGGCAACTGGACAATTCAGATAAATGGTTATAATGTTCCTTTAGGACCTCAAAGCTACTACCTTACCTATGAATATCTGATGGACGAGTTGCACTTCTTGTTTCCTCTTAAAGAACATAAACTTCAATCCGGAACTATCTATGATTTAAGATGGGATAGTTACGGCGGAACGGGCACGTTTACCATAGATTATCAAATAGATAGCGGCAACTGGGTAAATATTGTTTCCAACCATGATGCTTTGAGTAGAACCTATAAATGGGTAGCTCCAACACTGTCTGGTATTCATACCATTAAATTCAGGATTAAACGTGGCTCTCTTACTGCCGAAAGCGATATCAACTATATCGGTCCCGTTCCCGAAAATTTCAGAATCGACAAAGTTTGTAACGATCAGGTAACGCTGAAATGGAGTTCAGTCAATGGCGCTAACTCTTATAAGGTGTACCGGCTTGGAGCAAAATACATGGAGGAAGTTACAGCCAACATTACTTTCGATGGTAATTCTGCTGTGCTGACTGGACAAAGCACTACTTACAGTGAATATTATGCCGTTAGCGCCTTGACAAATACCTACGAAGGATTGCGTACCCTGACTATTGAAAAGGCTGCTGGAGATTACAATTGCATCTCCATTAGCTGGACAGGAGCTAATTCAGCCGATTGGTTTGATATAGGTAACTGGTCAACTGCTTCATTGCCAACTTGTAATGATAACGTTTTCATATCATCTACATCACCTAATCAACCATCTATAAATTCCTCAGGGGCTGTTTGTAGAAATATTGTTATTGAAATCGGCGCTACCCTAACTATGAGTGGTGCAACGGCCTATACACTTTCTATTTGCGGAGATTGGACAAACAACGGAACATTTATCAGGGGTATAGGAACGGTTGACTTTGTCGGAATAAACAACTACCAAGAAATTGCCGGAACTTCGACTACCAATTTTTATATTCTGAATGTATCAAAAGGAACTATAAACCAAACCTTAGAAGTTACGTCTCTCATAACACTTAATGCTTCTACAAATCCTTTGGTTATAAATAGCGGTACTTTCAAACTGTCAAGCGCTTCAACAATTACACCATTTACTAACGGAGCAAATGCAGAACTAAATTCCAACAAATGTTTATGGAACAATGGGGGAACCATTAACTATGGTAATTTCCTTTGGTATAATGGAGGTATATTGAGGCTTTCTGCCGGTACAATAAATTCAGGTATTGCTACCAACAACCACATTGTTTACTGGAATAGCGGAAGATTTATCATCGAAGGGGGCGTATTAAACGTCGCAGGTGCCATACGTCCAAACAGTGGTACCTCAATAGGTTATTATACTCAACATGGTGGAACAGTTACTGTATGTACATCTGGCTCAACAAATATTGATAGAGGAGCTTTTGAAATCAACTCTGGGGTTCCCTTTACAATGAGCGGCGGAAGTATTGTGGTTCGCAGGGCATCATCCAATGCAACAGCCGATGTGATCATATCATCTTCCACATCTGTCGTAACCGGTGGCACACTACAAATAGGAGATACCTCAACACCTGCAAATCAAACCATAAGAGTCAATAGTGTTGTGCCGGTTTTTAACATTATGGTGAATAATACAAATTCTCCGACAGCACGGTTGGTTACAAATAACTTAACTGTTAAAAACAATGTAAACATAACCGGAGGAACACTAAATTCATATAGCATGAATATTAGCTTGGGTGGAAACTGGAGCAATAGTGGAACATTTACTGCCGGTACAGGAACTGTTACTTTTAATGGGGCAACTGCTCAAACATTAAGTGGAAGTGCTGCTTCAATTTTTAACGACTTAACATTGAATAATCTTACTGGGCTTATCCTCTCCGGCAGCACCAATACAACAGTAAACGGAATGTTGACACTAACATCAGGAGTGATTTCAACCGGTAATAACAAAATAGCAATCGGAAATACCGGTAATGTTAATCGGACATCAGGACATATTTTTGGAAATTTACAAAAGTATATTCCAACAGGTACAAGTGTTGTCGGTACGTTTGAAATTGGAGATGCTTCAGTTGATAATTATACACCTATATCCTTTAGTATTGCTTCGGTAAATTCAGCCGGAAATTTGACAGCAAAAACAATATCAGGGGATCATCCAAATATCGGTAGTTCAACTTTAGGTGTAAGCAGAAGTGTAAACCGATATTGGTCAGTGACCAATACCGGCGTTTTATTCACAAATTATGATGCAACGTTCTCATTCCTAACAAACGATGTAGATGCTTTAACCAATACAAGTAGTTTGGTTTGTGGAAAATTCGACAACCCTGATTGGACATACCCAACAGTTGGAATAAAGACTGCAACAACCACACAAATTACAGGAGTTACATCATTCAGTGATTTTCAGCTGGCAGAAGAGGGTTGTATTGATCCGGATGTTCCTGAAGTTTTAGCTTCTTTTAGTACAATTTGTGTCGGCGATAATTCTACAATAAGTATTTCAGAAGGGAACCTAAATGGCGCTACTTCTTGGGTATGGTATTCCGGAAGTTGTGGTGGAACACCTGTGGGATCAGGAACTTCTATAATTGTATCCCCGTCTGAAAACACTACTTATTATGTCAGAGGTGAGGGAGGTTGCGTTATTCCCGGAGCTTGTGCAAATATCGAAATTTCGGTTACAACACAAGTTACCCCAACATTTGCACCTGTTGGTCCGTATTGCGAGGGAGCTTCAATCCCTGCATTGCCGCTTACTTCCACCAATGGAATTACAGGAACTTGGTCTCCGTCAATTGATAATACCACAACAACTGAATATACCTTTAACCCAACAGCGGGTCAATGTGCCACCACGGCTACCTTAACAATTACAATCACCCCGACCACCACTCCCAATACGACTACCATTACCGCTTGTGATAGCTATACTTGGTCGGTTAACAGTACTGTTTACAACGCTTCCGGTATATACACATCTGTTAATGGATGCGATACCGAAATACTCAACTTAACCATAATCGAAAGCACTTCCAATACCACTACTATTACCGCTTGCGGTAGCTACGAGTGGTCGGAAAACAGCACTGTTTACACGGTTTCGGGGACTTACACTTCCGTAACGGGATGCCATACCGAGACCCTTATCCTGACTATTGTTGGAAGTACTTCAAATACCACTACCGTTGCCGCTTGCGATAGCTATACTTGGTCGGTAAACAGTGCCGTTTACAATGCTTCGGGAACATATACTTCCATTACGGGATGCCATACCGAGATATTGATCCTGACTATTGTTGGTAGCACTTCCAATACCACTACCATTACCGCTTGCGACAGTTACGAGTGGTCGGAAAACAGCACCATTTACACGTCTTCGGGAACTTATACTTCCGTAACGGGATGCCATACCGAAATACTTGTCTTAACCATTGTTGCCAGCACTTCAAACACCACTACCATTACCGCTTGCGATAGTTATACTTGGTCGGTTAACAGTACCGTTTACACCGCTTCAGGAACTTATACTTCCGTAACGGGATGCCATACCGAAACTCTTATCCTGACCATTGTTGCAAGTACTTCCAATACCACTACCATCACCGCTTGCGATAGCTATACTTGGTCGGAAAACAGTACTACTTACAATGCTTCGGGTAATTATACTTCCGTAACGGGATGCCATACCGAGATACTTATTCTGACTATTGTTGCTAGCACATCCAACACCACCACCATTACTGCTTGCGACAGTTATGTTTGGGATGTAAACGGAATGACTTATACAGCATCGGATACTTATACTTACGTAACGGGATGCCATACCGAAATATTAGTCCTAACCATTACTGACAATACTTCTAACACTACGACCATTACCGCTTGCGATAGTTACGAGTGGTCGGAAAACAGCACCGTTTACACGGCTTCAGGAACTTATACATCCGTTACGGGATGCCATACCGAGATTTTGAACCTTACCATTGTTGCAAGCACTTCCAACACCACGACTATTACCGCTTGCGATAGTTACGAGTGGTCGGAAAACAGCACCGTTTACACGGCTTCAGGAACTTATACATCCGTTACGGGATGCCATACCGAGATTTTGAACCTTACCATTGTTGCAAGCACTTCCAACACCACGACTATTACCGCTTGCGATAGTTACGAGTGGTCGGAAAACAGCACCGTTTACACTGCTTCGGGTACTTATACTATCGAAACGGGATGCCATACCGAGATATTGATCCTGACCATTGTTTCAAGTACTTCCAACACTACCACCATAACGGCTTGTGATAGCTATTTTTGGTCGGTGAACGGAACGACTTATAATGCTTCGGGGACGTTTACTTTTGTTAACGGGTGCGTAACCGAGATACTGTCTTTGACCATTGTCGGAAGCTCATCGAATTCCACAACTATCTCTGCCTGTGGTAGTTATCTGTGGGATGTAAACGGAGAGACTTACAACTCCTCCGGTACTTATACCTCTGTTACTGGATGCCATACCGAGATACTTCTCCTGACCATTATTCCGAATACCAGCAATACTACAACCATTACCGCTTGTAATAGCTACTTGTGGGATGTAAACGGAACGACATATACAGCATCGGATACTTATACTCACGTAACTGGATGCCATACCGAGATATTGATCCTGACCATCATTACTTCTACCTCCACTACAACGACTATTTCCACTTGCGGTAGCTATTTTTGGTCAGTCAACGGTTCTACTTATACGGAAACGGGCGTTTATACCTCAGTAACGGGATGCCATACTCAGATACTAAACCTGACTATAACCGGCCCTTGCCCAGATTGCCTTGGTGAACCCGGCGGGCCTGCACAACCCGGAACTGCTTGCGACGACGGAGACCCTGATACGACCGATGATGTGTTTGGAAACGACTGCATCTGTGCAGGTACTCCACCAAATTCTTTATGTAACATTGGTGCAACATTGAACGGCAATCAATCTGTATGTGCCGGAGGTGTGTTAGGCTTAGTGGCAACAGGGGGTAACCAATACCAATGGAGCGGACCAAATGGCTTTAACCAACCGAACGGAGGTGCCATTTCCCGATCTCCTGCCAACATGAACATGAGCGGCACCTATACCGTCACGATTACCAACAATACCTGTGTTGATGTATTGAGCATCATTGTCACCGTTTATCCCATTCCTTCGGCTACACTTAGCGGAACGAGTTCTATTTGTTCAGGAGGAACGATCACCCTCAACGCACCCGTTGGCGCGGTTTCCTACCAATGGAGCGGCCCCGGTGGGTTCAGCACCAACACCGGTAGCCTAAATACTTTGACCCGCACAAATGTGAACACCACTATGGCAGGTCTGTACAAAGTAACCGTAACCAATGCGGGTGGTTGTACGGCATCGGCAAGCCGGAATGTGTCTGTCGGCGCACCTGCTACAGCAAATGTAACCGGTGCCACGAGCGTATGTGGGAATGCCAACGTAGTGTTGACTGCTACCACAGCAGGAGTTGCGTACAGTTGGACGGGGACGGGTGGTTTTACCGCCACAACCGCCGCTATCAGCACACCCGCTTTAGCCGGGCAGTACAAAGTGACGGTTACGAGCGCAGCAGGTTGCATTAGTACGGCAACTAAGACGATTACCGTTACGGCGGCACCTAATGCCTCCATCATCGGCAACGCCAATATCTGCACCGGCGGCACGATATACCTCTTGGCATCGGGCGGTAATTCTTACAGTTGGAGCGGCCCGAGTGGTTATACCAAAACAGGCAGTACCCTTAGCCGTAGCGGTGCCACCGTTGCCATGAGCGGTACTTACACCGTTACCGTAATCGGCAGCGGCGGTTGTACAGCCACCGCAAGTATCCTTGTAACGGTAGCCCCCTGTGGGTCAAAAACAACAGGCAATGAAATGGTGACTGAATCGCTGACAGCCTACCCCAATCCGACAGATGGTGAAACAACTATCGCTTTCACCGCCCATACCGCCGAACAGATTACCTTATCCGTTTATGCCGTGGATGGCAGGGAAGTAGCCATATTGTTTAACGAACTGACCAAAGCCGATACCACTTACGAGTTCGCCCTCGACATGAACCACTTACCATCCGGCACCTATTATGCCATGCTTCGTCATGCGAACGGTGCGACTGAACAAGTAAGAGTGATGGTGGTGAGGTAGGCTTCAATAGGCAATTTGTCATTTGCGATTGGAAATATGTTATGGGCAATTGGCAATCTAATATTGTCAATTGCCCATTTGCATTTTATAATTACCCCCCTATTTATATCCTACTTTCCGCACCCTTTGTTTGTAATACCAATTATGATTTAATTTTAAACCACGAAATAATGGCAGATGTCTTTAAAATCCCATCCTCGGAGGGGTTGAGGTGGGTTCTTTTTGACGATGTAATGGTATTATATACGGTTTAACCTTTCTTGCAGAATATTGCGAAAGCGTTTTGAAATGATGACAGAAACATCCTCTTGTTCAACGGATCCGCTTGTTTGCTTGATGGGTTGTTCTTTAGAGGCATCGGAAAAAGCCGAAAAATGAACGACTGTGTTTTCATAAACCAAAGCAGATGCCATTCCCCTGTTAGCAGTATAGCGGAAGTCCGTACCTAAACCTACCGGTTTAAATTCTGTTTCGGAGGCGGTTTCGACAAGATGGTCAACAAAACTTTGAATGGTGTGCATAGCCATGACTGTTTCCGAAACATTAAGGGCTTCCCCTTGAAGCCGGTCAAGAATCGCTTCAATAGCATAGCTGCTTAACAATTTGCTGTGCAACGATAAATACGCCTGAGAACTGGAAACAAAATCGAGACCTGCAAAACTACCGTTGAGCAATACCGCCATGCCGGATTGTCCGGGTTGAAGGGGTATGCTTTGCAAAAATTGGTCAATTTTGGGTTGTTGATCGCTGAATACATCGCGAAGGGCGTGGCTTTTTGACGAAGAGTTAAAGCTTTTGTGGTAGTTTTCAATATCGTTCCACACTTCACCTTGGCGGGCATCGTAACCCGCCCCCCGCTCTAAGTTTTCTTTTACCCTCCCACTTTTAGCATAGCGGGCTTTTGACGACATGATTACTCCCGAATCGTCAAAATGCACAGAGTTGTAATTCCATCGTCCTCGTTCGGTACAACTTACCGGTATCATGGTTTTACTGTGTGCCGGCAACAGCAAACTGGTATTGACAATGCGGTTTTGTTTAGCTCCGATAAGTTCTTCGCCGTCCAGCAATAGCAAGGGCAGGTCGGCATTGTTGGTAACCATCAGGTTGGGAACCGAGCCACCTTCGGATACTTCGGTAATCAGTACCAATTCTTTGTCGAGTCCTTCTTTAAGGGTAAGGTAGGCTCCCCATTCCAAGTTTTGAGGCAGGAAAATAGGAATGGCAATCAAGTTTAAATGCTGAATGGGAGCACCAAAGATAAGCTGCCCCAACGTAGAGGAAACGTGTTGGTTCATAGCGCAGAATGTTTTAGTAGTTTAAAAAAGTGCTTAACTACTAAAGGTTAAACTGTGCTTTAAAATTCCCTAAACGAATATTTTTTAAGTAAAAATTTAATAGCAGGTCATTTACGAGGCTAAAACGACGCTATGAAGGCCTTGTCTCTCAATTTTTCCGCTTTGTGGGTAACAAAAGGTGTTGAAATTGATGTGCAAAAAAAAAGCCCACCCACTACTAAAGTAAGATGGGCAGGCTTTGTTTGAACTCCAACCAAAATGCAAACATTTACTCCCTTAACTCTAAGGCATCTCTGCGCAAAATGTAACAACTTAAATTCCACAAAGAGAGAAATCAAATCTGCTACGAGTTAGCGAAAATTCGCTGGAAATAAATCCGATGCAAAGTTACAACGGCATTTTCAATTGTGCAAGCGAAAATTCGCTAAAAGCGGATTTATTTTTGTTTTTTTTCAAAATAGTGCATTATTAGGCTTTAGCGCACTTACTTTGTGTTAAAAGTACATCGGCAAAGGGTACTAAAAAGCATTATTCATCATAGATAGCGGTCAATTGCATGTTAAATGAACAAAGAGTGCGCCTGATTTTTGGGTTAAAGCTAAAACAACTTAGGCAATCCGGCAGTTTGTCGCTCAAGGAATTAGCTGAAATTTGTGGTATCTCGGTTTCATACCTCAACGAAATAGAAAAAGGCAAGAAGTTTCCCAAAACCGAAAAAATAGTGGCTTTAGCCCAAGCCCTTGGTGTTACATACGATGAGATGGTATCGCTCAAACTGACGAAAAACCTGACCCCTGTTGCAGAACTGCTTAACACTGAAATTCTAAACGAGTTGCCGTTAGATATGTTTGGGATTGGTATTGAAAACTTAGTTGAAATTATTTCCAATGCCCCCATCAAAGTGAGTGCATTTATCAGCACCATTATCAGCATTGCCCGCAACTACGAAATGCGGGTGGAGTTGTTTTTGTTGGCAGCTTTGCGCTCATATCAGGAACTGCACGACAATTATTTTGAAGACTTGGAAGAAGCCTCTGAAAGATTTATTACCGAATTTGGTTTATCCCTTCCCATTGATGCCGAACGGCTTCAAGACTTGCTCAAGGAACAATATCACTACCATATTGAAGAGGAGCATTTGGGTAAGTTTCCCGAACTGCAAGGCATTCGATCCGTTTTTTTGCAAAACAATGAAGGAACTAAATTACTGCTAAACAGCAATCTCAACAATACTCAAATCGCTTTTCAGTTAGCAAAAGAACTGGGTTACCAATACTTGCAGCTTGCCGGACGAAATCATACCCAATCGTGGGTGCGTATCGAATCGTTCGAACAAGCACTCAATAATTTTAAAGCCTCCTATTTTGCAGGTGCTCTTTTTTTGAACCGCCATTCGGTGGTCAATGATGTAGAACAGTTTTTAGCCTCTGAAACCTTTGACGGAGAACAGTTACTGCACATCATCAACAAGTACCGCGTTTCGTCCGATACTTTTTTTCACCGGCTCACCAGTATCGCCCCGCGATTTCTGGGATTGAACGAACTCTTTTTTGCAAGGGTGAGCCATGTTAAAGGGGCGAACCATTTCGACATTACCAAAGAACTCCACTTGCCCAATTTGCACAACCTGCACAGCAATGAACTCAACGAACATTATTGTCGCCGCTGGGTGGGCATTTCCATTTTAGCCGAACTCGACCGGCAACAAGACAACAACAAACCTCATCCACAAGCCATTGTAAAAGCCCAAAGAGCCTTGTACCTCCATTCGGGCAATGAATACTTCTGCATTTCTGTTGCCCGCACCGCCTACCCTACCCCAAATACAAACAGTAGTGTTTCCATCGGATTTTTAATCAACAAAAACTTCATGAACAAAGTCCGGTTCTGGAATGATCTGAACGTTCCGGTTACTTTGGTCAGCACAACTTGCGAGCGATGTAAACTCAATGACTGTGAAGTGCGTGCCTCAGAACCTTCGGTTCTAAACAAACAAATCTCACAAAACCGCTTGGAAGCTAAACTAAAGGAAGCTATTGCAGGTGTTACTAAGTAATTTACGATTTTAGACGTTAGATTTTAGACTCGTGATTGTCTATTATCTTAAGTCTATTGTCTTTGAGTCTTAAGTCTTAAGCCTAATTATCTATCCAACTGTTCAACTGTTTATAGCCCCTAAGTTGTTTTACTTCGATAGCCTGCTTAAAAATCTTCAAACATGACCCCCAAGCAAACAATACTCCTCCTAAGTACCACTTTTACCCTTTGGTGTCAACCTCTTTTTGCCGATAACCCCTCAAGCAATATCAGCGTTACGCAATCAAACCCTTCCCTGCCACTCAACGATTTTATGCAGGGTGTAAAATATGCCGAACTTCAAACAAGCCCTGATATTCAAAAGAAAATTGATGTTGATGGCAGTGTTCTCTTGGAGCATTTTTCAAAATACCTGAAAGGGCTTGGCTTTAAAACGGTGGCAATTACCTCGGAGGACAAAAAAATATTGTACGAAACAGCCCCTTCGCTATGCGATATTGTGCGGGTAAAAGTGCAAATGGATGTGGTCAAAAAACATTTGTTTACCAACCACTTCATGGAGTTTAGCACTTGTACGGATGAGTATTTCCGTTTTGTAACACCCGATACCCTTTATAACGATCCATACCTGTTAGACAAACTATACACTGTTTGGAAATCGTTTTACGACACTGTTTTGGTGTATAATAAAGCAAAGCGACTCGAACTGCCGAGAAATCAAACCGCTTGGAATGAAGAAAGCCTTAAAAAATATTTCACCGGCAACAAACCCGATGACAAATTGGAGGGCATTTATGAAAAGTTTATCATCGGTGTACCCAACAAATCAAAGTACCGTATCGCTATTGTCAAAAACTCCGATTCCGATAACTACGATGCCATTTACCTCAACGGAGCAAGCAACTACGAAGATTGGCAAGTAGGGGAAATAGCAGGATATGTTTACCCAACAGGGACTCTCAATTTTTACAATGTGCATTGGTACAAAGAAAACAAACAGTTAGACGAAGAAGTCTATCTTTCGGTTGACCAATCGAATATGCTCTACTTAAATTTTGCCAATGATGAAGAAACGGTTTACAAATACTACAAACAGTTTCCCCGACAAGGACAACAACGCCGCTTAGTGGCAACAGGAAGCGGCATCGCGGTGTCGTCAAGCGGCTATATCGTAACCAATAACCACGTCATTCAAGGGGGAAATCTGATTGAAGTACAAGCTATGCGCAATGGGAAGAAGGTCGTCTATCAGGCAGTGGTGATGGTGAATGATGAAATAAACGACTTAGCAGTCATTAAAATAGAAGATTGGAACTTCACCCCCTTACCCACTATTCCTTATACGATTAAAACCACGCTTTCGGAAGTGGGCGAAAAGGTATATACTTTAGGCTTCCCGCTTTCGGCAACGATGGGCGAAACCTTAAAACTGACCGATGGGGTCATCAGTGCTCAAAAAGGGTTTAAAGGCGATGTTTCGACCTATCAGTTAACCGTTCCGGTACATCCCGGTAATAGCGGAGGCCCTCTTTTTGACAACCAAGGCAACCTAATCAGTATTATAAAAGCCAAACACTCACAAGCCGAAAGCGCAACTTATGCCATTAAAACCCGGAACATGCTCAACCTCATAGAACTGCTTCCCGAAAAAATAGAATGGTCAGAAACCAACCTGCTGACCGGCAAAGACCTAAAGGAGCAGGTAAAAATGTTGGAAGAGTTTGTGTTTTTTATAAAAGTACTGGAGTAGCACAACACCGTTTCCCTGCATAGATTTCGGTACTCTGTCTGCCATTGTTGTCATTCGTTTGATTTTACCGTGGTCAAAAGCTCGCTGTCAAAAATTGCCGCCGGTGAAATGACCGTTTCCTCTGTTGGGATTTTATCGCCATAACGCTCTTTCATTTTTTGCTTTACCGCTTCGTTTGTCAAGTCAAAGTCGCTAAGTGTTTCCGGCTTACCGATTTCAATCCCTGTTGCCCGTTGATAGACTTTCCAAATCAGTTCGGAGCAATAAATTTTGTCGTCCGACCATTCAAAAGTCAGGTCATAATTTTTACCGTTAAAACTGTCGCCGACTTGTTTCATTTTTGAAAGTGTGGCAGTGGTTAAAACTTGATCTGCATTTTTCAATCGTTTGATGACATATTTGCCGGCTTGTCCACGGGCAATCCATTGGTCAAGGGGTGTTCGCTTTACTGGTTGAACTGCTTCAAAAACATAAAAATCGTTGCCGTCTTTGTAAATCAGCCCGCAATGAGAATATTTTGATTTTGTGGCAAGCTGAATAGCTTTGCTCTGCCCGGAGAGCGAAGTCTGAAAAATCAAGTCGCCATCTTTAATTTCGACTTTGTTATCCGTTTGCTTTGCTTTTGGTATTGAGTTATCAAGCCGGTGTTTGGGGTCGTAAAGTTTTTGTTTGGCATACCCTCCACCTAAAATTATTAATCCTATAAACCCAAGTATTATGATGGCTCTTTTCATGGTTGTTTAGTTGTGGGGGGTATGATATGATAGTAGGTTTCGTTTTGGGCTTGGTGATGGTGGCGATTTTAACCACATTAATTCAAACGAATCATTGACCATTCAATGACAGTTTTTATTGCTGTTGGTTTTCGATCGCGTTCAATGATTTATTGTCCGCTAATTCCAATAGTCATTATTGTTGCAGTCATTTTTGCAATCAGCTTATGTCCCGAGGCATCATACACGCTCCCTTCGCAAATTGTCAAGGTTTTACCCGATTGAATTACCTTGCCAATTGCAATTACCTTTGTTGTGTTTGCAGGCTTCATGAAATTAATCTTAAACTCTACAGTCAACACGTCTTTGTCTAAAGATGCAAGTGTCATTGCCGCATAACCACAAGCACTGTCTGCAATGCTTGTCATAACACCGGCATGAAAAAAATTATGTTGTTGCGACAGTGTTTCATCATACGTACTTGAAATTTGAACAAGTCCGTTTTCTACTTTGTCTAACGAAGCGTTTAACGTTTTCATAAGCCCTTGTCTATCGAAATTTGCCTCAATTCGTTTGTATAATTCTTCCATTTTAAGTCGTCTTTAAATTGCCACTAAAGGATTGAGGGTGCTATAACGAGGGTTATCAGTACGACTGTTTCTGCGAAGTACAATACTTTGATTAACCACAAAAGCGTGAACGAAGCACGTCATAGTGATATTGCAAACACCTTGTAAGCTGCTACACTGCTGTTCATTCGAAGACGGTCAGTATAAAGAGAAAGTTATTGAAGTTGATTAATTATCTTCGATTTGTATTTTGTAACTGTTATTTATTCCCTCTTTGTTTTTTAAGTATCATCGTAATGTTAAAGCAAATAATCGTTTGCTCATTTGTTGTTAAATTCGTAACCTCTAATCTGTCTGCCTGTTGTCCTGCACAAGTTCCAATGTAAATTGCGCCGGTTTTTTTATAGTCAAGATATTTTAAAAGAGTGTATTCTTCACGAACCCAAAAAGCAACATACGGTTTTTCGCAAGTCCCATCACCTGTATAAAGCATAGCATTTAAAATGCTCTGCATTTTTTTCAGACTGATGTCAGCAAGAGTTTGATTCCCTTTTTTTCTGTAAGCATAAATCAACTCTTTGTAGAGTGATGGCATCAGTGGATTATCTTTTAATAGTTCTTTTGCTTTGTTAATTGCTTCATCAAAATTCCCCACATTGTTAAGTTTATAAACTTCATCAGGCTCTTGGGTATAAGGCCTATATTCGTCTTGTTGGGTGAAACCAATTAATAACATATAAACTTGTTCGTCTGTCAAATTGCTGTCTGCATTAAACTTGTCAAGTAGATTATTAAAGTAGAATTCAGATTTAACATTTTTTGTCTGCTCAACTAAATTTTCAAAGTCGGTTACTTTTGAATAGTCCGTTGCCTTCGGATGTCCTGTTGTTGGAGCTTTACCAAAACTACTTAACTTTTTATTTTCCTCAATCTTAACAATCCTACTGTTTACGTTCTCTAACGCCCTCTTAAGTTCTTGATCGGAGGGGAAATTTTTTAGCCCTCGTTCATAAAGCACCTTTGCATCATAAACATAATTCATGACTTCACTAAGGTATTTCCCATAGTCAATAAAATAGACAACCTTTGATGAGTCTATTGAAAGTGCTACCTCGTAAAATTGCCAAGCTTCTTTGTACACATTGAATGTAAAACCAGCTATAATATTTGCATGATTCCAATAAACTTCGGCGCTGTCCATATTCGTTTTAAGTTCACTTTCGAACCTTGCTTGTTCGTCTTCGAAAAGTTTAGTGTTCTTTGCATAGTTGTCCTGTTGTCCAAAAGCGATTTGTTCTACTGTTAAGAAAACGAGCAGTCCGAAAATTTTGATTGTTAGTTTCATCGTAGTTAGTTTAATGTGAAAAAGTTCGAGTTTGAACTGTCGTCAAAAATGGCACATAACTAAACCATTCCCCAAGTTTATTGCGTATATCCACCCATTGTGGCTTACAATGCCAAATTAACCATTGCAAACCTACAAAATTGCAGAATGACAATAGCTAATTAGCTACGATTTTTATTCTATTTTATCCTCTTTTCGGTATCCTGTATTTCTATACATTGCCACTCAATCTTTATTTTTGGTAATTTTGATAGCTTCGCTTTTGTTCAAGTCAGATTCTAAAACAAGGCTTCTGATGGTTTTACCGCCGCTTATAACCGCAATAGCAGCAGTATTTGGAGGAATACGACCAACGTTTTCTGCATATAGTTCTATGATATTATCCTTTTCAGTTAAAGGGATAATCATTTCGTGTGGTTTCTTGGTTACTTGGAATTTAAACATCGCCACTTTTCCGTTCAAACGCAAAGTAATGATGTCACCGTCTTCCTGACCATTATCCCATATTTTGATGGTGATATATTCTGAGGATGAATTTATATTGTCTTTAATGACCACTTTTCTTTTTTCAAATTCGGGCTTATTCTCTTCTTCAATGTGCGAAATCATTTTTTTGATAAGAAACCTGCCACCGTCTTTAAGTGCTTGTGGGTCATAACAATCACTTTGCAATTTATTTAACCGCCAAATTCCTTTCAATGAATTACAATCTAAAATTCCTATTTCGTATAGGCCATTCAAAATGATGTTTTTACCTGAAATCAAAACATCTTCATGTAATACGATTGAGTTTCCCGTTAACTCACCCGATAATGCGGTTTTGCTATTGGGGGTATCGGGCAAATCGTTCCAAATGAAGAACCCTGAAAAATTCTTTCCATCTACCTGATTAACTTCAATCGTCATTGGGTATGTGGCATTGACCCCACAACTATACTGGGTAAACTCCCCCATCCAAATACCTCTGACGAACTCCGCATTTTCGTTTGCTTCATAGCATTTCAGGTTTTGAGCGTAACCGATTGAATGGATGTTTACGGTTAAAAACAGAAGAAGGAGAATTTTTTTCATTGATTTGATATTAAAAAAAGTAAGACGTTTTGCAAGTTTTCGATGGTGTTAATTATAAGTATTTTTTTACAAAGCACATCACTCCCACCAATGCAAACATCTTGTTGTGTGTAGCATTTTTATCTACTGTTTTCTTCAAAACTTTATATTGTCACGTTTGCAAAAGTATTTTGGGTCAATGTTCGAAATCACGCAATCACTGTCATAATAATTTTTATTGTCGTAAGGTGTGTGTGTCTTGTCGCCTTTATTGTCAATGTTTTGAATAACTATTGCATTTCCAAGTCCATAACGAATAGGAACTGTCTCATCGTGTTTATTGCACTTTGGGCAAACAGTTTTTCCAAAATGCTTTTTATAGTCCTTTGGCACTTTGAATGTAAATGCAACTGTGTCTTTGTCGGTCGGCTTTATTGTCTGAATGTAAGTGTCTTTAACGCCAATGCCACGATAGTAAATGTCAAATTCTTTGTCCGCCGTTACCGAAATTTTAAATGTCCCATCTTGTTGAATAATGTTGCTCGCAATAACTAATGTGTCAACCCGAAATTCAATATAAAGACCAAAAACATTGTCCTTGTTTTGAGTATCTGTTGTAACGGTTCCGGTGAAAATAGTTTCTTTCTTTGGTGTTGCGTAACCCAAAGTCAAAATGGTCAATATTGTCAGTGTGAATGTCTTCATTAGGTTACAAATAACGTTTCGGGAGCTAACAATGCTGTGGATAATAAGAAAGGTTTTTCGATTTTTTGGTCACCAAATCAGCAATGAATGACTGTTCATAGTGAAGTGCCCTGTTTTAACTCGAATTTACAGAAAAGATGAGCATCAACGGTTCGAAAATGAGCATCAACGATTCAATGATGAGCATCAACGGTTCAATGATGAGCATCAACGATTCAATGATGAGCATCAACGGTTCAATGATGAGCATCAACGGTTCAATGATGAGTATCAACGGTTCAATGATGAGTATCAACGGTTCAATGATGAGCATCAACGATTCAATGATGAGCATCAACGGTTCAATGATGAGCATCAACGGTTCAATGATGAGTATCAACGGTTCAATGATGAGTATCAACGGTTCAATGATGAGCATCAACGGTTCAATGATGAGTATCAACGGTTCAATGATGAGTATCAACGGTTCAATGATGAGCATCAACGGTTCAATGATGAGTATCAACGGTTCAATGATGAGCATCAACGTTTCAATGATGAGTATCAACGTTTCAATGATGAGTATCAACGGTTCAATGATGAGCATCAACGATTCAATGATGAGTATCAACGTTTCAATGATGAGTATCAACGTTTCAATGATGAGCATCAACGGTTCAATGATGAGCATCAACGTTTCAATGATGAGCATCAACGGTTCAAAAGACAAACAGAAAATTTAACCTCAATAGACTTCGCTGCTATTTGAGTGGTTTGCGAAAAAGGTGTAAGTACTCACCCTTTGGCGTAATTTTACCTATCAACTTGCCATTCACTTTTTCAGCCAAATACTTTTCTTTATCACAACGGGAGCAAACATGGTAGAGATAAAAATTGATGTTTATCTGATTTACCTCAGAACCTATAGTATAGTGTCATAAAATTCAATCGGATGATCCATTCATGTTACCTAAGTTTAGGGAATAACAAGGTAAAGAACAACCCTTTCAAAGAAGGCTTTCATCCAATTTTTCCAACCTATTACCTATCAAAAACGAGGTTGCAGTTTAATGGTTACTTTTATTTCAACCTACCCAGTTGCCCTTTTTGCTTCACTATGTTTTTATAGTTCCATTGAACTTCTCTTGATTTTTTAAGCCACCGCTTTAAATCAGTGGCTTCAATTTTAGAAATATTATTGTAGAAAATAGATGCGTCTTTAAATTTTTTACCCCTGACGCTTAATTCTTCCTCTTCAAAGTCAGCACCACTCCAAAACATTAACCTAATTCCTGCTTTTTGTTTGCTGTATCCAACAATTGGGTTACCATCCAAAAACCAAACAGGATGAGCGTGCCAAACTTTACTATCTGCCTCGCTCAGTTCTTTGTCAATAATAGTGGAAAGTTGGTCGCAAATTTCTTTGTCGTCCGGGGTTTGGCTGTCATTATATGCTTTGATTTCTTTGTTCATAGTTGTCCTTTATAATTGTAAAAAATTACTTTAGTTTAACATTGCCTATTTCGGTTTATGGTTTTGTAAACGAACAGGGATTGTTATAACGGTCGTTCATGCTTAGAAAAACACTTTGATGAAACGCTAAAGTGTCAACAAAATAAGACCCCCTTATTGCATACCATTTGTTTCCGACTGTGCTACTTTCTGATATGTCGTTCAACATTGGTGTCATAAGTGAACGCAAACTTTTTGGTCTCATGTCGTTTTAAGCACTTCGTAAAATCTTCTCCATCTTTCGTCCTTTCGCCAACTCATCCACCAACTTGTCTAAATATCTTGTGTGTTTAGTGGTAGGGTTTTCAATTTCTTCAATTCTGTAACCACAAATAACCCCTGTTATGAGGTGAGCGTTTGGATTTAAATTTGCTTTCTTAAAGAATGCTTCAAACGTTACTTTTTCATCAATGAGTTGTTGCAGTTTTTTGTCATCAAAACCGGTCAACCACTCTATAACTTGATGCAATTCTTCTTTTGTCCTGCCTTTACTCTCCACTTTGGTGATGTAGTGTGGATAAACCGAAGCAAATGTCATTTTTGCTATTCGCTCATTGTGTTCGGGTGTAACTTTCATACTTTATGTTTTAAAATTCCGGCTTCAGTCTGTCGCTGCACTTATAGTATTTGTGTGTTTTTCAGTTTTGTATAGTTTGATTGATCATTGTCTCTCGTAATGAAGTATTATCAGCCCGCTATCGCACGGAATTGCGTTTTTCAGCTTCAAGTTTTGCCATTTGTCTAATTGGTCAAATGCGGAAACACCTTTCCCGATTGCAATGGGATTTATAATAAAATGAAACTCATCAATCAATCCTTCTTTGATAAGTGATGAAACGAAAGAACTTCCTCCATAAACAATCAGGTCTTTACCTGCTTGGCTTTTAAATTTGGTTACTTCGTCTATTAAGTTTCCTGTTGCAAGTTCCGTTCTCTCCCAAATTGACTTGGTAAGTGTTTTGGTAAAAACAACTTTTCTGGCATTTACAATACGTGTAGCGAAATCATACATCGGATGGTCCGGTTTTGTAAATGTGTCTTGCCAAAACGGGATATAGTCAATTGCCAACTTCCTGCCAATCAAGATGGTGTCTGAAGAGTCAGACAAGTCAACAATATATTGCTTGATACCGGCTAAGTCCCAAGTTACCCATTGTTGTTCGTCATTTGGTCCGGTTGAGTTGAACCCGTCAAGCGTAATTTGCATTTGTAGTTTTAACTTTCTCATTTGTCTCTTTTATGTTGGCAGTTGATTAGCCGATATTACCGTTTAACGCTGCCGCTAACTTAACATACATGTAAGCCTATTGGGCAAATCCACACTTGGGGATATACAAAACGAAACTCACCATCGCAAACATACAAAAGTATAGGATAACAGAAGTTCGACTTTGCGTCAATTCTTACCTATCAGGTCAACTAATCTGTGGTAGCTAAAGTGATGGGTATAATCAGGTCGGCTTTTGAAATGTCTTGATTACCCGAATTGGGATTATAATGTTTCATAAAAGCACTTCACACGCCATATTGCCAAACCAATATAAGCGGTAGTTTTTATTGCAGGTAGTTTGTCTTCACAAACTCATACCACTCGTTGCAAAATTTTTCTTCTGTCACGTTAAATGTCGTTTTCAAGTCTCCATAATTTTCAATTAGTTTGATAAATTTTTCTTGCCCGTACTTAGATAAAATGTATTCGATAATAGTAAACCCGCAACTGTATATTTTACCACCTTTTAAGCGGTTGTTTAGCTCTGCAATACTTGGGTATTGTCCATTGTTAAAATAAGGTAGTGTTTTGGGGTCAATGAATTGTTGAGCCTCATATACGCTTATTCCTTCCCAAAGCCATGTGGGGAAAGTTGAAAATTTCTTGTCGAATTCCTTTGAGTTTAAAGGTTGTGGTTCATGGTCTAAAAGCAATTTTAATGTTACTGTATGAGCAAATTCGTGAACAGCAACTTTTTTATTGTCCGTTTCTCCCCATGCTTGTTCTACAAAGTGCATTTTGGAAATACCTTCAATATTGCCCGAACCTCCCCAATTTTTAGTCGCTTTGATATATCGCCATCTTTGAGCATAGACATTCGTTTCTATGTTGTCTGCCGGTGTAGTTTTTAAATCATTGCCAATTTTAAGATAATTGCTTTCTAAGGCATTGGAAAGTTCAATGATTTTTGTTGTGTCTATACTACTACTAAAAAGGAATGTAAAATGTGTAGTTTTAATTGACTTTCTATTTTCAGGAATACTGATTAAGATAATAACAGTCAGGAATAAAATGAATACTATTAAAAATATTTTTTTCGCTTTCTTCATTTCTCTAATTATAATGGTGTGTTCGAAAAATAACCACCAACTACAAACAACCTGCAACGTTATTACGCAAATCCACCCATTGGGACTTACTATAAGAAACTCAGTCTTGAAAACTTGCAAAAATGACAACACGAGATAGGTTTATATATTTTGCAGCCCTTTGTCATTCTAATTTATTTCTGTTTACGCTGTTGTTTTAGGGTGAGACATAATGTTTCTGGGGTTTGCTTTCTGACGGCTGCCCTATTTGTCATACGGGCTTTTTTGCCCATTACTTAATAAAACTTTAATTATTCTTATTCTGTTGTGTCGCTGTAAAAAAATAGGATAAATGTTCACATAAAAATTTAATGCGGTTAGAAAAACGAAATCAATGGAACTCAACTTTTTGTCAATAATTAAAAATAATGCAATAAATCCGATAGTTCCGATAATATGTCTTAATTCATAATTTCTTGTTTTTCTTTCGTATCTATACAGTTCGTGTATTCTATCGGATTTGTTAGGTTTCATTTGAACGATATTTCTCCATTTTCTTACAATGTCGCCTGTAGTTGGCAAATATTTCTTGTATATTTTGATGCCAACAAACTCATAAATAGTCTTGTTGCGATAAAATTCAAATTTTTTCGGTTTGAAGTAGTTCTTCATTTTATTCTTTTCAGTCTTTGCAATTTCTTTATAGACGAAAACCATAGCGTTAACCGCTATTCTATTTTTGCTGTAGGGTTGTCTGGTTGGGGCTGAAACCAACCATTACATACCCCAAACATACTAAATTAAGGCATTGTTTAGGAATCTCCCAATCTACAAACATACAAAAATGCAGAATAGCACCAAAGGGAGACTTTTATTTTTTCAGCCCTTTTGCGTTAATCCTTACTAAGGAGGTCGTATAATCGCGGGTCGTTAAAGTGGTTGATAATCAGGTCGGCTTTTGAAAGGTCTTGTTTGCCTGAACCCGGGTTGTAATATCCTACACAATACATGCCGGCGGCTTTAGCAGCTAAAACGCCGTTTTTGCTGTCCTCAATGACGATACAATCGTTGGGGTTGATGTGGTAATGTTCCGATATGGTTAAGAAAATATCCGGTTCGGGTTTCCCTTTTATAACCTGTTCACCGCTGACTATCAAGTCGAAGTATTCTACAATGTTTAACTTTTGCAGAATGAGGTCTATATTTTTTTTGAGTCCTGAAGATGCGATAGCTATTGTATAACCTCGTTGCTTGACCAAGTCAAGAAAATCAATCACTCCATTTGTCGGTACTAAGAGCCTATCCGATAACTAACTTCCAAGTGATTAGAGCTGCGACAAGGTAA
>CALCIK010000133.1 GCA_937907475.1 uncultured Bacteroidota bacterium
ATAAAAGTGGTCGTTTTTTTTTAATTTGTGATGACACACTTTTTAGAACAGTCTCTTATATTAGAGATTGATGAAAGTCCCCTCCTTGCCGGAAATGCTTGGATAAAGTTGATTTGGGAGAAGTTGTTACAGCATTTTCGGGAGGGAGGGGATTTAGGGGTGGGTTAAAATGAGGCATTGATTAACGCGTTCAAACTGTATAACATTTCTAAGAACACGTCAAATTGTCAAACCACTTTTGATTTAGGAAAGCTGCTTAAGCTCCTCTCAAATCTATTCCCAATTTATTTTTCACTTCATTCATCACCTCCTCAACAGAAAGGCTTTCCATTGCTCGATGGCCGATATCCATTTTTTCGAGGTCGGCTTCAGAGCGGGCAAAATTATACATGGCGTTATCATACTCGCCTTGGGCGAAAAGCACAGTTGAATTGGGTTTCAACGGGCGGGTGCGGGTATAGTCAGTCGGGCCAAACAGGGCTATCAGTGGTTTGTTGAGGGCATCGGCAAGGTGCATGATACCGGAATCGTGGCATATCAATAAGGCGGCATGATCAATCAAATTGACCAGTTCATGGATATTGGTTTCACCGGCAGTGTTCTTCACCAAAGACCTTATTGGTTCGGGTAAAAGTTTTAAGAGTGGGTCTATATTCTTTTGATAATCTCCCGAATCTCCTGCAAGCACGATGGCATATTGAGGGAAATGCGCAGCAAGTTGCTGAATAAGTGCTGCAAAACGAAAAGGCGGCCATACTTTTGCCATGTATTGACCATTTGCAGCCCCTGGTTGTAATAATATGTATGGCTTGCTTTGCAAACCAAAACGCTGCAATACTTCGGGATTTCGGACAAAATTTACAATGCTTGGAAACTTTGTTGCAATGGGTTTTTGGTGATAGGCGCGCAACAAATCCATGTTCAATTCGGTTTCGTGCCTGCCTGCCAAAACGGGCACCCAACGGGTATTTTTAGCACAAAGCAGTGTAATTGCCGCTTTGCGTTTGTCGGACAACAAAGCGGGAGGTAAATGCCTAATTCGCAAAGGGATTCGGGCAAGGTAGGACCCGAAAATCAAAAAATTGGGTTGCGCATCAAAAGGCAACACTACCACATCGAAGTGCTCGTGTCGTAGTTGTCGAAAAAAACGGAATTTTTCGTACCACGTTGCCTTAACCGAGATGAAATGAGTTCGGGTAATCAACGGACTGCCGCGCAACACAAACTCGGCACCATAAGTATTTCCTGCGATGAGGTGGATGTCATCATCGGGATACAGTTCTTTCCATGCCTGCACCATCGGGGTTTTAAGCACAAAGTTTCCCAACCCTGTCAACGCAGAAAGGAGAATTTTCATAAAATTGAATTAGCAAAAGGTCTTGTTGTCTGTTTAGACTTTGACCTCCACATCTTTGATGGCCTGCCTGATGATGTCAATGCAGTCGTAAAGTTGCTCTTCGGAAATGGTGAGGGGAGGAGCAAACCGTATTTTGTTTCCGTGGGTCGGTTTTGCCAATAGTCCTCTTTCTTTCAATTTAAGGCAAAAGTTCCAAGCCAAAGCAGAGTCTTCGTCGCAATTAATTTCGATGGCATTCAATAACCCTTTACCGCGAACCTCGCGAATTAAGGGCGATTGGATTGCCCGCAATTCGTCTCGCAAGATATGACCGAGCCGTTCAGCATTATCGGCAAGGTTTTCATCCACCAAAACGCGCAAAGCTGCTAAAGCCACTTTGCAAGCAAGGGGATTGCCGCCATAAGTAGAACCATGTTCGCCGGGATGAATGCAAAGCATAATCTCGTCATCACACAAGACTGCCGAAATAGGCAACACGCCGCCTGAAAGGGCTTTACCCAAAATCAAAATATCGGGCTTTACGCCTTCGTGGTCGCAACACATCATTTTACCGGTTCGTGCCAACCCCGTTTGAACTTCATCGGCAATGAACAGCACATTGTTTTCTTTACACAATTGAAAAGCCTTGCTCAAATAACCTTCATCGGGAACGACCACACCCGCTTCGCCTTGAATGGGTTCTACCATAAACGCAGCAACATTTGGGTCTTGTACCGCTTTTGCCAATGCCGCCAAATCGTTATAGGGAATGATCTCGAAACCGGGCATATAGGGTCCGAAACCTTTGTAGCTCGATGGGTCGGTCGAAGAAGAAATTGCGGCTAAAGTACGTCCCCAAAAATTACCTTCGACAAAGATAACCTTCGCTTTATTTTCCGGAACATGCTTTACTTGATATGCCCATTTGCGAGCAAGTTTGATGGCCGTTTCACCGCCTTCCACACCGGTATTCATCGGTAAAACTTTGTCATACCCCAATAAGTCGGTGATAAATTTTTCGTATTCCCCCAATACATTATTGTAAAAAGCGCGGGAAGTAAGGGTTAGTTCCTGTGCTTGTTCGATCAATGCCTGTATAATTTTTGGATGACAATGCCCTTGGTTGACTGCTGAATAGGCAGAAAGAAAATCGTAATAACGGTTACCTTCCACGTCCCAAACAAAAACCCCTTCACCTTTTGCCAACACAACCGGCATAGGGTGATAGTTGTGTGCGCCATAACGATTTTCTAATTCAATAAAATATTGAGTTTCGTTTAATACTTGTTGCATAAGCCAATTAATTTATCAAGTGAACAATCGCAGCCTGTTTCCATTCAAAACATGGGTGTAGAAACAAGCGATAAAGCGCAAAAATAAGCAAATTTGCGGGTTTGGGGACTAAATCGAGGGTAATATATTTCTTGCAGTTGCTTAGTTTATTGATAATAGAGATGGCAATTATTGTGATATAGGTAAATAATCCTGTAACTTTGCCTCCAATTAACTTTGATAAGTACAGAAATTAGGTTTAATTAACGACAATAAGATAATTTTGTCACCAATACAATCCACTACATCGGTAAATTTACCTAATTTTACTTCAAATTATCGAATAACAAATTGTTACTGATTCGACAGTTAAAAACAATCTAAAATTCAAACCTCAATTATCAATCAACTAACCTATCAAAATAAACATTAAAAGTAAAACTATGAAGCTATATCTACAACACTTTTCTTTCCTGTTCCTCTTTTGTTGCCTGTTGATTTTTCATACTCAACAAGCCTCTGCCCAAATGACGATAGATGGCACGATGAGCGACCTAGCCCTTGCCCAAACTTTGGCGGGTGAAGGTGTAACCATCTCCAATGTGGTCTTCGATTGCGGTGATGCAACTGCTGCATTTGAATGTACCAGTGGTAAATCTTATGGCTTTTTCGATTGCACTAATTGCAACGTAGGTTTAGGTTCCGGTGTACTGCTTACTTCGGGCTGTATAGACCTTGCTGCCGGCCCCAATGACTCGAGCGGTGCTACCGGTGGATTAGCTTCAGACGGCGACCCTGATTTAGATATGATACCCGGTGTTTTAGGCACAAACGATGCGTGCGCACTTTATTTGGATGTAGAAGTAGCTGCCGATACGCTTAAATTCAATTATGTTTTCGG
The DNA here is from genome assembly GCA_937907475.1 of uncultured Bacteroidota bacterium. Taxonomy (GTDB): domain Bacteria; phylum Bacteroidota; class Bacteroidia; order Chitinophagales; family UBA2359; genus UBA2359. Next base: position 3,510 of record CALCIK010000133.1, read on the forward strand.
TTCAGAAGAGTACTTAGAGTTTGTCGGCTCGTTCAATGATGTGTTTGCCTTTTACATCAGTGGCCCCAATCCCGCCGGCGGCAATTACAATATGGAAAACATCGCCGTCCTTCCCGGGACTAGCACTTACGTTTCTATCAACAATGTAAACGATGTTGACAATTCTTCCTATTATGTAAACAATGGTGACGGAGCAACTTTCCCCAACAATTCAAACAACTTCTATATCCAATACGATGGGTTTACAGTGGTTTTAGAAGCCCGTGCGGCAGTAGTACCCTGTCAAACCTATTCGTTAAAATTAGTTGTAGCCGATGACTTAGATTCTTCCTTAGATTCTGGAGTATTTATCGAAGCCGGCAGTTTAACCACCAATAAAGTAACACTTACAGCAAGCACTGCCTTAGCCAGTGCCGGCTTTTTAAATGCAGTTGAAGGTTGTGTAGATGGCATCATCAACTTTTCAGTTGATTTTGCTCCCAGCGATACCGCAATTATCTTTTTCGAAGTATCTGGTATGGCTCTAAACGGCATAGATTACGTGACTATTCCCGATAGCATTATTTTACTTCCCGGTACCACCTCTTATCAATTGGTCATCTCTCCATTTGCTGATGGGATTTTAGAAGGACTGGAGTCTTTAAAAGTAAAAATCATCAACCCTGGCTTTTGTACCACCGGTATTTTGGACAGTGTGGAGCTATTCATTCAAGACAATATCATAGCCGATGCGGGTAATTCACCCATCTTAACTTGTCCGGGAAGTTCCGTCCAATTGGGTCTTTCGGGGGGGATAATATGTCAATGGTTGCCGCCTGATTATTTAGATGACCCAACAAGTTGTTTCCCCATCGCAACCCCTCTTTCCAGTATCACCTATACGGCCATCACTTCCGTTGGCCCTTGTATAGATACTGCCTACGTTCAATTTATCATTGACGACAATGCTAACCCGCAAGCACAACCGGTATATAATACTTGTGCAGGACAGAATGTACAGCTAAATGCTTCCGGTGGATTGTTCTATCTATGGACACCCACCACCGATTTGAGTTGCAGCAATTGTCCCGACCCCATCTTTACCGGTGCCGATACCACTTCTTATATCGTAAGGATATTTGATGCAGTTGGTTGTGAAACTCAATTACCGGTAACGGTCAATGTGGGTAACGGTGATTTGGGCTTAGTTCCTGAAACCCTAACCGTCTGCAATGGTCAAACATTGGTATTAGACTTAGGGGTAGCAGGTGCCGATTCCTTCAATTGGAGTCCCGCCACCGGATTAAGTTGTACCGATTGCCCTAATCCAACCGTTACGACTACCCAAGACATCACTTATACTGTTACAACAGCAGTTGGTTCGTGTTCACAGACCACCACTCGAACAGTAGTGGTCAGTACGCCTGAAGTAAGTGCCGGAGGTGATTTTGCAGGTTGTGAAACTTATACCGGCATCATCGGCAGCACAGGCTTAACAGGCTATACATATTTATGGTCGCCTGCAACGGGACTGGACGATGCCACTGCCGCCCAGCCTCAAATCAACCTTACGGTCAACAGTGCCACCGTCCAAACTTACTCGGTAACCGCTACTGATGCCAATGGTTGTGTGGTAACCGATGAATTAACCATCACTTTAGACACCCCACGCAGTTTGCAAATAGCCCAACCCGACACGATTGTCGAAGGTTCTGGAATTAGCATCTCCGTCAGTGGTGGCATAGATGGCGATGTTTACGCATGGTCGCCTGCTGCCTTCATTACCGACCCTAACAAAGCAACTGTTTTCGTAAAACCCGGACAAACCACCGAGTTTACTGCCACTGTTACTACTCCACTTGGTTGCAGTAGTGAAGTATCGGTAACCGTTTTTGTGGTAGAACCTCCAAGGTTGTTGGTGCCCAGTTCATTCTCACCAAACGGAGATGGGGTAAACGACATCTTGAGAATTGTTTCCCGCGATGTTACGAGTTTGCAATTGTTTACCATCTATAACCGATGGGGGCAAATGGTCTATGAAAACAACGGCAATTTAACCGAAGGTTGGAACGGTATGTTAAGGGATGAAGAACAGCCGATAGGAGTCTATGTTTACTATATCGAATACTATGAACTTGGCAATAACCAAGTCAAAATCGCTAAAGGTAACGTAACCCTCATCAGATAGCCTAAACAATTGTTACGCCGACAATAATAAAACGGCAAGATAAGTATCAACTTTTCTTGCCGTTTTATTGTTTTAGTTCGGTTTAAGATATAAGACTTTGGATTTGCGATTTAAGACAAGTGCCTAATATCTGTTTCTACTTATCTTCTGTCCAAAGTCTAATGTCTTTCATCTAAAGTCTTTCGTCTAAAAAATATAAAACCATTTTGAACGCTTCATTAGTTATAGAGCAGTACCCCTATTGGTACATACTGCTTTGCTTATTATTAGGCTTTGTTTATGCCTTTGTCTTATATTTCAAAGACTCCTCTTTCAAAGAAGCCACGCCCTCTCAACAACTCCTAATACATGGATTGTCCATCTTTCGAATGCTCACGGTTGCGGGCATCGCATTTCTATTGCTCTCTCCCTTGCTCAAATCGAGAAATATTGACGAGATCAAGCCGAGTATCCTAATAGTACAAGACAATTCAGAGTCCGTAGGTTTGGCTTTTAAACCGGCTTCCGATACTACTGCCTACGCAAATAAAATAAAACAACTTTCGCAAAATCTGACAAACGATTATAAAGTTGCTGACTACCACTTCGGACAAAACTTAAAAGACGGGTTAAAATTTACCTTCGACGAAAAAGTAACCGACATCAGTAACAGCCTTGACGAATTGCAAAACAGCTATGCCAATCAAAATGTAGGGGCGATAATTTTAGCTACCGATGGCATTTACAATCAAGGCAGCAACCCACAATATGCTTCAACCGCTTTCAATGTTCCAATCTTTTCTATTGCTTTAGGAGATACCACTCCGCGCCGCGATTTAATAGTGGATAAAGTCTTGCACAACCGAATTGCCTATTTGGGCGATAAATTTACCATTAGAATAGACGTATCTGCAAAGAACTGCAACAACGAAACATCTGCAATCAGCCTTTATAAAGGTAAAGGCAACACACAAAAGTTGTTTGGTAAAGCCATTAAGATAAACTCTGACAATTATATTCACTCAGAAGAGATTACCCTTGATGCAGATGCACCGGGCATTCAGCAATACTCCATACAACTGTCTCCTTTGACGGGTGAAGTAACCACACAAAACAACCGTCAAGACATATTCATTGAAGTATTAGACAGCCGTCAAAAAATATTGCTCCTTGCCAATAGCCCGCATCCCGACTTAGCAGCCCTTAAGCAAGCTATTGAAATAAATAAGAACTATCAGGTAACAACTGCTTTCATCAGTTCCTTTAATGCATCGGTACGCGATTTTGATTTAGCCGTTTTACACGGGTTACCCTCTGTTGCCAACACGGCAGCTACGGTGATTGGGCAATTAAAAACTGCAAACGTCCCTTTGTGGTTTATCGTCACCTCCCAGACCTCATTAGGCGGGCTAAATCAGGTTCAAAACATCGTTCAGATAAATGGAGCCGCCGGAAGCCCCAACCAATCAAAAGCGGAAGTACAACCCAATTTCAACCTGTTTACTTTTGAGAACGAATTAGTTCAAAACTTACAGTCGCTCCCGCCTTTGCAAGTGCCATTCGGGGAATACAAACCCGCCCCGACTGCCCAAGTGTTGTTGAAACAGAAAATTGGAACGGTGAGTACCAACTATCCTTTGTTGGTGCTCGAACAAGCAAGCGGCTATAAAATGGGAGTATTATGTGGTGAAGGGCTATGGCGTTGGAGAATTTTCAACTATAAGCAACAACAAACTCACGATGCTTTCAATGCCATAGTCGGAAAAATAGTACAATACCTATCCGTTAAAAACGATAAACGCAAATTTAGAGTAACCCAACCTAAAACGCTTTATACCGAAAACGAATCCATCAGCTTTGATGCTGAACTCTATAACGACAGTTACGAGTTGGTGAACGACCCCGAAGTCAACATCAATATTACCAATGAGGAAGGTAAATCCTACAACTTTACCTTTAGTAAAACACCGAAAGCATATACATTAAATGCAGGAGTTTTACCAGTGGGTAACTATACTTACTTAGCCAAAACGGCATGGTCGGGTCAGGAATACAAAGCGCAGGGTAGTTTTAGTGTTACCCCCCTGCAATTAGAAACCTTACAAACCGTAGCGAACCATCAACTCCTTTTTGCCCTTGCCAAAAGAACTGGCGGTAACGTTGTCTATCCCGATCAAATAGACTCACTACTAAGTTATATCAAGCAACAACCCAATATTAAACCCATACAATACAGCAGCTACAAAACCATGCCGCTTATCAACCTAAAGTGGTTGTTTTTCCTGCTTTTGATATTTTTGTCCATAGAATGGTTCGTGCGCAAGTTTTTTGGAGGTTATTAACCCATATAAAGCACTTCGCTTTCAAATTCACTGAATCACAAAAACATCTATCCTTACTTCAATGTTAATACTGTATGGTTTCTTTTGTAATTGTCGAAACTAAACAGTTCAAACGCTCAACTTTTGTTTATGATAGCTGCTCCGTTAAATATAGATGCCTTATTACACCATTCCGAATTGCCGGAAGATTTGCGCAACATCGCTCAAAAAGTGGTCAACAATGAGCGAATCAGTCCGGAAGAAGGGATATTGTTATACGAAAAGGGTGAACTTGGTTTCTTAGGTTCATTAGCCAATTTTGTTCGGGAGCGTAAGCACGGTAACTATACTTATTTTAACCGCAACTTCCATATTGAGCCTACAAATTTATGCGTTTACTCCTGCAAATTCTGTTCCTACTCGCGCTTAATTAAAGAACGGGAAGACGGGTGGATCATGACAGAAGAGGATATGCTAAACATCGTCAAACGCTATGATGGTAAACCAGTAACCGAAGTGCATTTAGTCGGAGGGGTGATTCCTCAAATGGGGTTACATTTTTTTGCCGACCTCATCAAGAAAATCAAATTGCATCGCCCGGACTTGCATGTAAAAGCCTTTACTCCGGTAGAGTATTTCTACATGTTCAAAAAAGCAAAAGTAGATTACAAAGAGGGTTTACAAATACTTCAAAATGCCGGATTGGATTCTATACCCGGCGGAGGAGCAGAAATTTTTGACGAGGAAATCAGAAACATCATCTGCGCCGATAAATGCACCGCTCAAGAATGGTTGGATATTCACGAAACAGCCCATAGTCTGAACATCCCCTCTAATGCCACAATGCTTTACGGGCATATTGAAAGCTACGCCCACCGGATAGATCACATGAATCGCTTGCGCACGTTGCAAGATAAAACAAACGGGTTTAACTGTTTTATCCCGCTAAAATTTAGAGCCGCAAATAATGAAATGGCATATCTTGGCGAGGTTTCGGTAATAGATGACCTTAGAAACTATGCCGTATCCAGAATATTTCTAGACAATTTTGCCCACCTCAAAGCCTATTGGCCGATGATTGGACGAACGACTGCACAACTCTCTCTTTCTTTTGGAGTGGATGATATTGATGGTACAGTGGATGATACGACCAAAATCTATTCCATGGCCGGTTCGGAAGAGCAAAACCCATCCCTTACTACGAAGCAAATTGTGGAATTGATAAAAGCAGTCGGCCGTCACCCAATTGAGCGGGATAGTGTTTACAACGTCTTGACTGACTATCTTAAAGTGTCTCCACCAGAAGAAGCAGCACCTCAATTCATTGAACTTCCCGTTCTGCACAACAACAATAGCTATTCAAACGAAAGCTAATGACCAATTCTGCCTTCCAACAAAAAACAAAAAGCTAGAAACGATAACTTGCTGAAAGTTACAAGGGAATATTTCCGTGTTTCTTTCGGGGCAAGTTGGCTACCTTGTTTTCAAGCATCTTAAACCCTTGAATGAGACGCTTTCGGGTTACATCGGGATGGATGACTTCATCAATAAACCCATGTTCTGCGGCACGGTAGGGGTTAGCAAACATTTCGGTAAATTCATTTTCTTTTTCCTTTAGCTTTTCTTCCGGATTTGATGCGGCAACAATTTCATGTCTGAAAATGATTTCAGCAGCTCCTTTAGCACCCATGACCGCAATTTCAGCACTTGGCCACGCAAAGTTAAGGTCGGCATCTATATGCTTCGAGTTCATCACATCGTAAGCACCTCCATAGGCTTTTCTAACGATGACGGTTACTTTGGGTACTGTGGCTTCACAAAAAGCGTAGAGTAATTTTGCTCCATTGGTAATGATGCCGTTCCATTCTTGGTCAGTGCCGGGTAAAAACCCGGGTACATCCACAAGGGTAAGTAAGGGCACATTAAAAGCATCGCAAAACCTGACAAATCGAGCACCTTTTTTGGAAGAGTTGATGTCTAAAACACCTGCAAGGTAGGAGGGTTGATTAGCAACAATCCCGATGCTGCGACCTGCAATTCGTGCAAAACCAACGACAATGTTCTCGGCATAATCTTTATGAACTTCTAAAAAAGAGTTTTCATCTACTATCCCCTCAATCACCTCGCGCATGTCGTAAGGCTGATTACTATTTTCCGGTAAGATGGTTAATAGTTTAGGTCGCAACTCATCCCCTTGAGTTTGGTAAGGGTAAACCGGTGCAGTTTCTTCACAGTTTTGCGGAATATAACTCAGCAATTGTCTTAACGTTTCAATACAAGTAACTTCATTGGTACAGGCAAAATGCGTTACACCGGATTTTGAAGCATGAGCGGATGCCCCGCCCAATTCTTCGTGTGTTACGTTTTCGTGGGTTACTGTTTTTACCACATTTGGCCCCGTAACATACATGTAGGAAGTATTCTCGACCATTAAGATAAAATCAGTTATCGCCGGAGAATACACCGCGCCACCGGCACATGGCCCCATAATGGCGGAAATCTGTGGAATTACCCCGGAAGAAAGCGTATTGCGATAAAAAATGTCTGCATAACCTCCTAAAGACATTACCCCTTCCTGAATTCGCGCACCTCCTGAGTCATTTAACCCAATGACAGGCGCACCATTTTTCATGGCTAAATCCATGACCTTACATATTTTCTGGGCATTAGTTTCGGAAAGAGAGCCACCGAAAACTGTGAAGTCTTGTGAAAAGACATAAACCAAACGTCCATTTACCGTTCCATAACCGGTTACCACCCCATCACCAAGGAAATGTTGGTTTTCCATGCCAAAGTCAGTACTTCGGTGAGTGACCAACATGCCAATTTCTTGAAAAGATTCGGGGTCTAAAAACAATTCTACTCGTTCGCGAGCAGTCAATTTCCCTTGCTTGTGTTGTTTAGCAATCCTTTCTTCCCCTCCGCCAAGCATAGCTTGAGCTATTTTACTATCGAGTTGTTGTATTTTGTCTTGCATCTGGAATCGTACTTTGTGATTATATTGCGATTTAGTCATTTCAACGAACAGAAAACTTTAATCCATGAAAATAGCCCTTAATTCTTCAGATTGATTAGGTTTCATTCGACCGGCAAGAATAAGACGGAGGTCGCGTCTTCGTTGTGCGCTGGCATAAAAGGCTTTTTCTTCCTCGGTAGTGGGTTCAATTTTTGGCAAGGGTAGTTTATTTCCCCACTCGTCTAATCCGACAAAAGTAAAAAAGGCTTCGTTACATTTTCGACGAGTGCCGGGATTAATACCTTCTGCGTGAACGGTAATGTGGATTTCCATAGAAGTGTTGAAGATTCGGGTAACTTTGGCAGTAATGGTAACAATTTCACCAATCCTGATAGGATTGTGAAACGCAACACTATCTACTGAAGCCGTAACACAAACACAACCGGCATGACGGCGCGAACATATTCCACCGGCAATATCCATCCAACGCATTAAGTTGCCACCCATCAGGTTATTGAGCGTATTGGTATCATTTGGCATAACCATTTCGGTCATGATAGTAATTGAATCGGCGGGAGATTTTACCTGCATATTTGTATGATATAGATTTTAAGAAAGGGTTAAGATAGAAAGACGTAATGAAACTAACCAAATCAACTGAACCTATAAGTTAACATTGGTTGTATTAAATTGTTGCAGCAAAGGTAGTCAATTGAAGTTGAAAACATTCAAACTAAGGAAGTGTTTGAATAATGTTTACGTTACCAATCCCTTCATTATTCCATAGAATAGTAATGAACGCATCGGCAAGTGTGCCTCCGGAAAGGAGGGCATAACTACCGGTAATCGTCCAAGCGTATGTACTTCCAGCAATAGGTGGTACACTGTAAGTAACAGGACTTCCGACACAAATATCGGGTTCTGAAGAGTTGATAACCGGAGTGAAAATGGTATAAAAAGGGGTTTCTGTACTCCATATAGGGCCGGTTGGACTTCCGCCGGTATTCAAAAAACCGTTTGTTGGTCTGTTTCCTCCTATAGCATCAGATTCATCATTTGCCATCACGCCATTTCCTTCATTAAAATGGCAGAGTAAAACGGTATTGGCATCGGTTATAAAAGGAAAGGCGGATGGGGTGAAATTGGAGGTATATCTAACTTGGTTGGAAATTCGCAATTCGTCAAACAGTCCGTTGTAAGAAGGATATGCCGAACCGGCATCATGCTTTTCTGCTCCTATCACCAAGAAAGGGTCGCTAATTGGATAACTTGTCGTGCGATTGTCGCGATAGCTGATGTCCCCAACGGGGCCTGTTCCTTGTGCATCTTGTATGCCATTGACAAATATACGCATCAGACCGGTAGTGGTGTTTCGGGTTACCGCTACATGATGCCATTGGTTGTTGGCAATATCGGTTGTTCCGGTGATGGTTCGGCCATTTCCTAATCCATCCACCCCAAAAGCAACAACCCTTGAATTAGAAGCAGTCGAGGATGTTTGACCAATTGAAACACCGTAATCACCATAATCACCCGAACCGTAAATATCCCTGTCCACAACAATATTACCGGTTATCCAACCATCGCCATTTGCTTGGGCTTGTACAAACCCTGTGTTATCCGCATAATGGCATTTTATCCAAAAATCTAAGGTGAAATCGCCCCCTACATCAATGGGTGTAGCCGGATTGATCGCAAACTTGACCCGGTCAATATCGTCAATGCCATTACCAAAAAAATTCAGACTGTGTTGTGGTAGTGAACAAAGATAATTGGGGTTATCTTCCTGATATTCATAAGCACCTGCATCGAGTAATCCATTCCCAATTCTTGGGATGACATGGTGGCGATGGACATACTCAAACAAAGGGGTCAAATCAAAACCGGCTATTGTTCCAGGATTTGTCCCAACGTTGATGGCTGGAGAAGCAGAAGTAAGACGGTAATTGTAGTTGGAAGCATTGACAAAGGCGGGAGTAGTCGTGCTAATGTTTCCAATATTGAGCGTAGCTGTTCCATTTAAGGTCGTTCCATTTCCGGCAAAGATGTTATTGACAAGTTGAACCTGCGAACTTCCTGAGGCAGCGAACACAAATGTACCGGAGGCTTTGTTGTTCACAACCGTGTTATGTATCATGTACAACTCATTGACCGGGTTGCTCAACCCTTCAGCTCCATAAGAAATAATGCCACTATTGGGTGAGGTTTGCGCTTGTTGAATGGTGTTACCTATCAAGAGAGAGCGTCCACCGTTAGGTAAGTCAACATTATAGCTAGAAGTGCCATCTGTTTCGTCTCCAATTCGGTTGTAATAAATATAATTATTGTGAGCACGACTTTTTAGAGTATGTCCGGTAATACTATGGTGCGAGTAATTGTACCGAAAAGTCAAACTGTTCAAGTGATTGATATAGACATTGTGCGAAAAACCACCTGCACCTTCACCGTGATATGCAAACTCGGTATATTCAATGATGACATCGCTAGCCGTATTACTTCCGGCAAGAATGCCCATTTGGTTATGATGGAAATAGCAATGCCTAACGGTTAAATGCGTGCCCTCTAACCGAATGCCTGCTCCGTTTAAGTCGGGTACGGTGCATCCGGTAAACTCAATATTTTCAACAGTGTTGTTGTTTCCTTTAATGACCCAAATTGCCTTGCTTTCCGCACTGCTACCGTTTGAATTTAAGACTGCCATTCCTCCTTTGCCTCGAAGCAATAAATTGTGTTTTGTCCAAACAGCCACATTGCTAAGATAAATACCGGCATCTATTTCAACGGTATCGCCATGATTGACCAACGATGTTACTTGACTGGGTAGCGTATAAGTGCGCATTGGGCCTACCTTCCAAACAGTGGCAAAAAGAGGCGTATTGCTTAAAATCAACAAAGCACACGTATAAAATAAGAAGGAGCGAGTTATATGTTTCATACAAATGGTGCAGTCAGATTTAGTGTTGAACGAAGTTACGATTATTCAACTAAATCCGACTGCACCATTTAAAATCGATACAATCTTTTCTTAAATTCCTGTAGGGCTGGATGTCGGTATTAAAATGAAAAGGACTGAACTATTCCTCATCAATACTCTCGTCCAAAACCGACTCTTCGTCCTCATTTTCTTCGGTTGAAAGTTCTCGCATGAGTTCTTCCATCATAATAAAATCTACGGCTTCCTGCACTGTCGGAGTGATGTTTAAAACTCCGGAAAGTTGGGAAATGGTAATCAGCTTTTGAACATTTTCATTTAACCCTGTTACGACTAAAGAGCCACCGGTAGCCTCACAAAGTCTGTTACCTACTAAAATAGTACCTAAACCCGAAGAGTCGACAAATACAACTTTACCAAGGTCAATGACAATATTTGAAACTCCTCCTTCATTCAAAACCTTTAGCTCGGTTTTAAAATCAGCAGCATTCAAAGTATGCAATTTCTCTTCTAAAACACTGACAATGGTATAACTCTCTTTTTTATCAAGCGTGAATTTCATATTTAAAAAGAATGTTTAATTGCGATAGAATATTCCTAATAACCAAACAATGTGCCTAAATGGTTGTCTATTTGTATTGATTGAACAAAAATAATTGCAAAAATGTTAAAAGCCCTAAGAAAATTGCTCAATATTGTGATAAAACACTACTTTGGCAAAAAAACTAAGCACAGTAATGTTGCGCCTCCATTTTTGGCGTATTTTCAATGACATATTTGCGGCTTTTTTTTCCAAACGGACATTATAGCACAAAATACTGCCGAATTGTGTTTATCTTGCTAAACTAAGCATCGGTTTTTTAAGAAATAATTTTTAGGTCTGATTTTTGCCAACTAAATAATAATATGGAAGCAAAATTTTCACAAAAAGTAAAGGACGTTATATCGTTCAGTAAAGAAGAGGCAATGCGTCTCAATCATGGCGAAATTGGTTTGGAGCATTTAGTGTTGGGTTTGTTGCGCGAAGGCGAGAGCCTAGCGGTACAAGTCCTAAAAGCACTAAACATTGATGTAATTATTCTCCGTAGATCTATTGAGGATAATATCAAGTCTCAAATTACCCATCATCAAGTTGTCAATGCTAACAACATTCCGTTGACCAAACAAACCGAAAAAGCACTTAAAGTTACGGTATTGGAAGCCAAACGACTTCAAAGCGAAATTATTGGTACCGAGCATTTAATGCTCTCTATTTTAAAGAATCCCGATAATATTGCTATTCAGATTCTAAATCAATTTGATGTGAATTACGACAGTTTTAAAGACAAATTGGATTACTTATTGAACCGCCAAAACTTGCCGTCTAATGAGTATCCTAACGACCCCGAAGACGAATATGATGAAGATAAACGCAGTGGGTATAGTACTTCTCGCAAATCTAACATCAAGTCTAAAACGCCGGTTTTAGATAATTTTGGTCGCGACATTACCAAATTAGCCGAAGAAGGCAAGTTAGATCCGATTGTCGGTCGCGAAACTGAAATTGAACGAGTTTCTCAAATTTTAAGCCGGCGCAAGAAAAACAATCCTATTTTGATTGGTGAACCTGGTGTTGGGAAAACTGCCATCGTTGAAGGATTGGCTTTGCGCATTATTCAACGTAAAGTATCCCGCGTTTTGTTTGACAAACGGATTGTGATGTTAGACCTTGCTGCTTTAGTGGCGGGTACTAAATATCGCGGGCAATTTGAAGAGCGGATGAAAGCTATTATGAACGAGTTGGAGAAAAACCGCGATGTCATTCTTTTTATTGATGAAATCCATACCATAGTAGGTGCCGGTGGTGCTACGGGTTCGCTCGATGCTTCCAACATTTTCAAACCTGCCCTTGCTCGCGGTGAATTACAGGCTATCGGTGCTTCTACCCTCGACGAGTATCGCCAATACATTGAAAAAGACGGAGCGTTGGACAGACGTTTTCAAAAAGTATTGATTGAGCCACCAAGTGTGGAAGATTCTTTACTCATTCTCAACAACATTAAGGACAAATACGAAGAATATCACAACGTTGAATATTCTGATGATGCAATAACCGCTTGTGTCCTTTTAAGTAACCGATACATTACCGACCGATTCTTACCCGATAAAGCAATTGACGTGTTGGATGAAGTGGGCGCAAGAGTTCACCTCAAAAACATCCACGTTCCTCAAAACATTATTGAGTTGGAACGCCAAATTGAGGAGATTCGTGAAGAGAAAAACCGTGTGGTGAAAAACCAACGATATGAAGATGCCGCCCGTTTGCGCGATAAAGAAAAACGTTTTCAGGAAGATTTAGAGCGTGCTAAACAAGAATGGGAAGAAGAATCGAAAATTAAAAAATACCCTGTCAGCGAAGATGACATTGCCGAAGTAGTGGCAATGATGACCGGAATACCCGTAAAACGTGTTGCTCAAAGTGAAAGCAATAAGTTGTTGCACATGGGCAAAGATTTAAAAACGGCTATCATTGGTCAAGATGAGGCAGTCGGTAAAGTGGTAAAAGCTATTCAACGCAACCGCGCAGGATTGAAAAGTCCTAAAAAACCTATTGGTTCATTTATTTTCTTAGGCCCTACGGGTGTTGGTAAAACAGAATTAGCGAAAGCATTAGCCCGCTACTTGTTTGATGGTGATGATGCCCTTATCCGCATTGATATGAGTGAATACATGGAAAAATTCTCTATTTCACGCCTCATTGGTGCGCCTCCCGGTTATGTGGGTTATGAAGAAGGGGGGCAATTGACCGAAAAGGTTCGGCGCAAACCGTATAGCGTTATCCTGTTTGACGAAATAGAGAAAGCTCACCCCGATGTTTACAATATCTTACTCCAAGTGCTCGATGACGGGCAATTGACCGATGGATTGGGACGCAAAATAGACTTCAAAAACACGTTGATTATTATGACCTCCAATATTGGAGTGCGCACCTTGAAAGATTTTGGGTCGGGTGTTGGGTTCAACACTTCTTCAAAAGAAGACGAAGCAGAATTATATGCAAAGAGTGTTATTCAAAAAGCTTTGCGCAAAACGTTTTCACCGGAGTTTTTGAACCGCATTGACGATGTGGTTATTTTCAACTCGTTGAGTAAAGATGAGATTTTGCAGATTATAGATATTGCGTTGAATGATTTGCGCAAACGCTTATTGGCTTTAGGCTATAAATTAGAATTGACCGAATCGGCGAAAAATTTCCTTGCCGATAAAGGATTTGACCCTCAATTTGGAGCAAGACCTTTACATCGGGCTATTCAAAAATATCTTGAAGACCCCTTGGCAGAGGAAATGCTTGGTGCGAATCTTGTTGCAGGCGATACTTTGTTGGTTGACCTTGATGCTGAAAACAATATTACCGTTACCAAAAAAGTAACAGAAACGATTGAACAATAAGTCTTTTCTCTTTTGATTTCATTAAAATGGCTGCCTTTAACCGGCAGCCATTTTTTTTAACCTGTATTTCCTCCTTCAATCATTCCGATACCAAACAGACATAGTTCCTAATATCTTCCGTGCAGGTAATTGAAATCTTCTAACACCTTGGTAATAAACTTGTATGGTGGGAATTCGGGCGAAACTTCCATGACCATTGACAATCGTTCGGCGAGGGCTACTATGTGTTTGGTGCTTTCCAATTTGTTGGCTTCGCTAACTACTTCTTTAATGATGGACACATCTTTATCGCTTAGCTTGCTCACTTCGGGGAAGGTGATTTCGTAGTTTTCGGGGAGGATATTAAACAAAGCGTCTTGCAATCTTACCTTGCTATTTAGGTTAACCACTGTTGTTCCTGCTGCCAAATCGCCAAATCGTTGCCCTCCGGTGATGATAATGCTCAACACTGCTACTCCGCCCAATGATATCATCACATCCACCGGTCGCAATAACCACCTCAACAAGTAGCCGCCTATGGATACTTGCGACCCGTCCATGTTTACCACTTTCAACCCCTTGGCATATTTGCCGAGACTTTGTCCGTTAAAGAAGATTTCTGCAATCAGGTCGTAAAACAAGATGGGGAGGTAGAGGAGTAAATAATATATCCATCCTTCTAAATGCCAAAGTCCTGCTATTTCAACAAATAAAAAGAACATTAGGAGGTAGCCGATGATAAGCAAGGCATCTAATATGCCGGCTACATATCTATCGCCAAGGCTGGCAATTTCGTAATCTATCCCTACGTTTTGAGTGGTAACTATTTTTAACTGCTCTTCCATTTATCGCAAAAATTAAATCAACACAAACGTTTCAATTTTTATGCCCTAAAAGTAGGTACTTTACCGTACTCTTTCATACTTTGTCAAACATTTATAGTATATGCGCGAACCTGCCTTTGTGAAACAAAATGCCGACAAGTGGAAACGATTTGAGGAGTTGTTGGATAAAAAAGCTCAAACAACGCCCGACGAACGTGCGGAGCTTTTTGTGCAAGTAACCAATGACCTTTCTTATGCCAAGACATTTTACCCCGATAGTCAAATCACCCGCTACCTCAATGCATTGGCTCTTCGGTCGCATCAATCCATTTATGTCAATAAACGGGAAGACAGCAATCGGGTTTTGCTTTTTTGGAAATACGAGTTGCCTTACTTATTCTATAACTCCCGTTGGCATTTGTTGTATGCTTTTCTTTTCTTTAGCTTGTCAGTCATCATTGGTGTGGTTTCGAGTGCCAATGACGATACTTTTATTCGTTTGATTTTGGGGGACTCTTATGTGAACATGACTTTGGAAAACATCAATCAGGGCGACCCGATGGGGGTTTACAAAAGCAGCAAACAAATGGATATGTTTATGGGCATTACCATTAATAATATCAGGGTGTCTTTTTTTGCATTTGCTTTGGGCATTTTTTTGTCATTCGGCACAGCCTATATATTGTTTACCAACGGCGTAATGATCGGTGCTTTTCAATACATGTTTTACGAAAAGGGGCTGTTTCTTACTTCCTTTTTAACGATATGGATTCACGGAACTTTGGAAATATCGGCCATCGTTATTGCAGGTTGTGCAGGATTTGTGATTGGCAACAGCATTTTATTTCCTCAAACTTTCAGCCGAGGGGAGTCTTTTAGGCGTGGGGCAAAACAGGGGTTGAAAATCATTGTCGGATTGGTGCCAATCTTTATTACCGCCGGATTTTTGGAAAGTTTCGTAACTCGCGCTACGCATTTACCCAATGTGGTAAAATTGGGAATCATCCTCTGTTCCCTTGCCTTTATGGTTTGGTACTTCATTGTTTACCCCCATCATTTGCAAAAAACGGGTGTCCCCAAAGAAGTCCTTGAAAAAATCGAGGATTAGTTAGTCAACTATTCGTCCTAGTTACCTCTCAATTTCGGGTCTAAAGTAAAGGCTTTTTCCAGGTATATCTTAGCATTGACCGTATCGCCGATGTTTTGGTAGCTGATACCGATGTTCAAATTGGTTTTGGCGTTGTTTGGAGCTTTAGCGAGAGCCATTTTACCAATCTCTAGGGCCTTTGTGTAATTACCTTTCATTCCGTAAGCGGTGGTTAAATCTTGTAATAAATCCACGCTTCCCGGTTCGATTTCAAGCGATTTTTCGAAGTAATAGATAGCGCGGTCTAAATCGTTTTTCTTTTTACCCCATATTTTTCCTGCAATGGCATAAGGCAATCCCGATGATGGGCTGAGCGGTATCCATTTTTGTTCTACAAAATTCAAGAGTTTATCTACTTGCTTGGGGTCGGTTTCAGCTTCCGACATCATGCTGATGTTCTGAAGCACTTGTGTATGTTCGGGGTTTTTGACCAACAAAGGATAATAATCTTCGAGCATTTTATCGTAGTTCGTGTTTAACTCATAGTGAGCGTTTCCTCGCAAAAGCAAGGCATTACCGTTTGCGGGATATATCTCCAATGCTTTATTCAAGTATTTGATGGCTTCAATGAGCATATTTGCGCGGTCGGGGTTAGTTTTGGGTAAAACGGCTGCTTTTTCTACCAATGTGCCGCCGGCCGAAGTATTGACCTTGGTGCTATTGGGCGAGTTGTGAACATCGGTCAAAAACAATGTTTCATTGTCATACCATGCAGGAAGCCTTACCCATGTTCGCAAAGTGTAACAGCCTAAGATTACTCCAAACACGATGAGTAATGTTTTTTCTTTGTTTGCGCCTTTTATCCATAGCGGTAATTTCTCGGTGATGAACCATGCCACAATCATGCAAAAACCGATGGATGGGATATACATGAAACGGTCGTTCATAAACGCACCGATGGGGAACACGAGGTTGGAAACAATGGAAAAACTCAACAAATAGACCCATATTCCGTAAGATGGGATTTGTTTTTTGCGAATACCCCATAAAGCGATTGCTCCCAAAAGCAGGTACAATAACAATGAGCCGATGGCGCGAAAATCGCTCCAGGAAATGATAGGAATTTGTTTGGGATAGTAGTCGTGGGTGAGGTTGTAGGGGAAAAACAGCAGCTGGATGTAAATGCCCATTGTGTAGAAAATGGTGGCGAATTTATCGGAAACCGATGTGCCGAGAAATGGGTCGTTGAGGAGTTCGTCTATCACCACTTTACTGCTGCCGATGAAATAACCTACCGCCATTTGCCGGATGGCTAAAAACAAAACAGTTGCTGCAAACAATGGGGCGGCTATTTGGAGGTATTGTTTGAGGGTGGATTTGGTAAAAAAGTAAAGAGTAAGCGGGATGATGGCCAGAAAGGTAATAGCACTTTCTTTGGACATGAGTGCCAAAAAGAAAGTGGCAAATATGGCTGCCAACTGTTTCCAACTGTCTTTACCGTCTATGAATTTGAGTACACAATAGAGGGTGAGCAATACGCCGATGGATTCTAAAATTTCGATGCGTCCTTTAATGTTGGCGACTACCTCGACGTGTAAAGGATGGGCTAAATATAGGGCGGTGGTTATGAAGGGGAGGGTTAAATACCAAGGGGTCGTGTCTTTTGGAGGGATGAGACGATGTAGCACGCGGTAGAGCAAAAACCCGACTAAGCAGTACAAGAGAATGTTGATGAAATGGCTGATGCCGGGCTTTTGTCCCCAAATTCCTGTTTCGATGGCGTAGGTAAGGATACCCAAAGGGCGATACCTTCCACCTTCGAGCAGGTCTTTTTTTTGTCCCCAAAAACCTACCAAGCTTTCTTCTGTCAGGATTTCGGGTATTCCGGCAAAGCCTTTTTTGGTGAATTGGTTGTCGGTTATGTAGAGTTTATCGTCAAGGGCGTAATCGAACGAGGCCGTATAGATGTATAAAACAAAGCCCAATGCAAACAGGGCAAGCAATGGGGTAGTTTGGGTATGCCAAAATCGGGGCAATATTTTCTTCTTTGCCGCAGGCGTTTGCTTTTCTCTTGATGTTTTCATAGTCGCTAAAGGAATTGCTATTTTATTAGAGGTTGCTTTGAATAGCTATTGTTAATTTGGCGGCTAAGTTAATAAGAATTTGCGATTTACGATTAAAGACGTTGGACTTGAGACTTTGGATATCAGACTTGAGATTTACGATTTAAGGCTTTGGACTTAAGATTTAGCTTTGACATCTCCTTGAATAGTCAGGATTTACTTTAGCATTATAACTTAATGCTTTCACTTTCTCTTTAGTATAATGTTCCATAACTTTAATACTATTCTGTTGGCATCGGGGCTTATGTGCAAAAGTAAGATAGTTCCGGTAAACAAGCCACCAACTATTAACGACCTCAAAAACAGATCCAACCAAACATTGAACAAAAAAGGTACAATAAAATGAATTGCAAAGACAATACCGGCTACTAAAAAAGCTACTCCTGTTTGTAAAGTAAAGGGCTGCATTTTCATGGTTACCCAAATAAAAATATACTTGAGCAGGTTAAAAGCGAACAAGGTAATCAGTGTGGCTAATGCTGCACCGGTAATGCCCAAGCGAGGAATGAGTAATAGGTTTCCGATAATGGTCAATGATACCAAAAATAGCATCATCAGTAAATGGTACCGGTAATATTTAGAGAGGGTAATGATTTCGTTGTTGATACTCGTACTCATGTCAATCAATTTTGCCAAGCCGATGAATAATACGACATATTTACCCGCCGAATATAACTGCCCATTGGGCATGAGTGCAAACAAGTTATCTATATTAGCCCAGATACACAGTATTAACAGTAAGCCGGCTAAGGTTTGATTGATAGAAACCCTTTGATATAAATGAGCTAACTCCTGCCATTGATGATTGGCTATTTGGCGAGCTACCAATGGTGCTGAAATTTGGCTCAACACTCTTCGGGGTATTTCTATCACCGTCCCAATAAACAGAGCGATACTGTAAACCCCTCCATCCGATAAACCGGATAGTTTTATGACCATCAGACTGTCAATTTTACCAACCATCATTGCCCCCACACTGCCCAATAGTACAAAAAAAGCATAGTTAGCCATTTCGGGTACCTTGTTTCGGATAACTTTGTCTATGGAAAATGGCACAAACCATTGCCCTAACGATTTTATGTAGAGGCCAATCAGCAACATAGCAACACCATAAATTGCAACATAAATAGTTAACCAACTACTACGGTTCACCCAACCTGCCGCATAAAGTAGAACGATGATTGTAACCCCTAATCGCACTAAACTCTCATTGATCAAGACCGGCACAGCTATTTTATGCAAACTGCGACTGTAACTTTCTAAGACCGAATAGTACATCATGAAAAAGCAAAGCATAGGTAGCAGATACAAGTACTCCGAAAAGAGTGCCGATTTTTCTGAGAAAAAACCGTGCAACCAATCTAAACTAAAGTAAAATAGTCCGGTGAAGAGTGTAAAGCCCATTATCGGCACTAACAACATAAAAGTCAACAAACCATAGTGTTGCCGAGCTTCATTCTTAAACATCGGAAAATAGCGAATGCACATAGGAGGAACTCCCAAAACCAACAAAGGCACAATGATAGAAGCAGCATCGGTTAATCCTCGAATCAATCCTATCTCCTCCGGGTGCAGGAATTTTGGGTATAACCACAGCACGTTAAACATGCCGATAAACACCCCTATATAAGAAGCGATTGTGCCTAAGATGCCCTGCCTTTGTATGATGCCCATGAAGAATGCTATATCCTGCCTAAATGAAAGGACAAAATAACGGATTTTTCATTGGATTGTATGTTGAGGTTCGAGAACAAGCATCTCAGCCATTATAAAGTAAGCTGTAAGGATGACAAATTTGCCGTTCCCATTGCACTAACAAAAGTTGTACATTTGCACGGCAAACCATTCAGTATGAAAAAAGTAGGTGTTTTAGGAGGAGGGCAGTTGGGGCGAATGTTGATACAAGCCGGAATTGGGTTTGATGTGGAAATACATGTATTAGACCCCGATGCCGATGCGCCTTGCCGTCATTTAGCGGCGCGCTTTGTTGTTGGTTCGTTACAGGATTTTGATACTGTTTATCAATTCGGACAGGGATTAGACCTCGTTACCATTGAAATAGAAAAGGTAAATGTAGATGCTTTGGAAGCATTGGTTTCTATGGGAGTAGAGGTTTACCCACAGCCCTCTGCAATCCGAACCATTCAGGACAAACGCCTTCAGAAACAGTTTTTCGATTTACACCAATTACCTACCTCCCCTTTTGTCTTGATTGATAAACGCGAAGATCTTTATCAACATGCCGATTTTCTCCCTGCTTTTCTGAAATTGGCTCGAGACGGATACGACGGGAGAGGGGTCATGCCGATTATCAACACTGACGATATTCATCAGGCTTTCGACCAACCTTGTGTGCTTGAAAAAGCCGTTCCTATATTTAAAGAATTATCGGTCATTGTTGCACAAAATGCTAAAGGGGAAACTTCTGTTTTTCCTGTGGTTGAGTTGGTTTTTGACCCCAAATATAATTTGGTTGATTTCCTTCTGCAGCCTGCACAAATTGACCCTCAAACCGAAAAACAAGCACAAGAGATTGCCCTAAGTGTCATTCAACATCTCAAGATGGTCGGTGTGTTGGCAGTCGAGTTGTTTTTGACCCCTGACAAGCAGATTTTAATTAACGAAGTTGCTCCTCGACCTCATAATAGCGGACACCAAACGATTGAGGCCAATTACACTTCTCAATACGAGCAACATTGGCGCGCTATTTTGGGGCTTCCATTAGGAAATACGGATTTGAAAAGCCCCGCAGCGATGTTAAACCTAGTCGGTGCTGACGAACATGTTGGGGTTGCTCACTATTTGGGAATTGAGACGGTGTTGGAAACACCTCGCGCTTATATTCACCTTTATGGTAAAAAAATCACCAAGCCCGGACGAAAGATGGGACATGTTACGCTCTTGGACAACAATTTCCTCCATCTTTTGGAACAGGTGCAGCGGCTTAAAAACACGGTGAAGGTGATAAGTCAAAACATTTAACCCATGAGCACATCCTCCAAAATAAGGGCGGTCATTATTGACGATGAAGAAGGCGGGCGAAATACCTTAAAGAATTTACTCCATGAATTTTGTCCAGACGTTTTGGTGCTTGGTATGGCCGATTCGGCAGAGTCGGGCTTCATTGCCATTCAGCAATTACAACCGGAATTGGTTTTTTTAGATGTGCGAATGCCCAGTGCTGACGAGGGGTTTCAACTTCTCGAAAGTTTAACCGAGGTAAACTTCGCCCTTATCTTTACCACTGCCTATAACGAGTATGCCATTAGGGCTATTAAGTTCTCGGCACTCGACTATTTGCTTAAACCCATTGATATATTGGAACTTCAGAAATCGGTTAACCGGTATATTCAACGGCGTGGTAGTTCTGACCGTCAGGCGGTAAAAATGTTGTCTTCATCGGGTAAGTCCGAGCCATTTAAGAAACTTGGGTTGCCGAGTACCGAAGAAGTTACTTTTGTCAACATTGATGATATTGTCCGATGCGAGGCAGATGGCAATTGCACGCTTTTTTACCTCACCAATCATTCCAAGATATTGGTAACCAAAACCCTTAAATTCTACGAAAATCTATTGGAAGACAGCGATTTTTACCGCATTCACGACAGTCATTTAGTCAATCTGCGACACATCAAGAAGTATTTGAAAGAAGGAGTTGTTGAAATGAGCGATGGGTCAAAAGTCTTTGTTTCTGCGCGCAAGAAAAAAGGGTTTTTAGACAAATTGCAGAGTTGAGGCGATTTGAAAATGTCGTTGAAAACTTCACAAAGGTCATAGACAAAGCAATAATTGCTTGACATTTAGGTGTGCTTGCTAAAAATGGACAAGACGAGTTTGACACTCTTGGTTTAGATAAAATAAAAAAACAGCCTGACCATTTGGATAAATATGTTGAACTAGCTGATGAATATGGAGTGTAAAAAACCGACTGTTAACAGCACATTTACAATAGGCGGGGTTTCGTGCTCCGCAGACAGTTTTGTGGTAGCCGCAAATTCAGTTCTCCGCATCAACATTTGTGTTAAGAATCCCGCCCATCGCAAATCTGCCAACCTTTAGCTGTAAGTTCAGAAAGACACGAAATATATGGGACATTCAATAACAGCAATTATTTTAAAAGGCGACTTTGATAAAGATAAAGCAAAAGGTTTTGACTTGTTTCCTACTTTATTAGATTCTGGATTGTCATTATTTCACATTGACCATTATTATTCTGCATGTTGGCAACATAAATTAAAAATTTCTGGAAAACTCGACATTTCAAATATTGACTGCATCGTATTTCCAAATGAGATAGTCATTTCTGAAATCATTAAAAACATTTCAAGCTCCGAAAACCCTGAATACGCAATTATTCCCTTTTGGTTGTTAAATCGTAACTACTTAGGAGGGTACTACTGAGTAAGGAAAGTTTGCCCGGAAAAAGCAAG
>CALCIK010000134.1 GCA_937907475.1 uncultured Bacteroidota bacterium
GTAGTACACCCAGGCTACTAAACAAAAAGCGTTCAATTCAGTTGAACGCTTTTTTTATTGAACATTATATACTATCTTGCTGCAATCAAATAAAGATTATTATGAAGAAATGTATAATGATTTTTATTCTGCTAATTCCTGTTACATTTTACTCTCAAAATTGGTTGCCTTTAGGAAGCGGAATGAATAGCCAGGTTACAGCTTTAACTGTGTATAACGGTGAGTTGATCGCCGGCGGTGAATTTACTATAGCAGGTGGAGTGCCGGTAAACAGTATCGCGAGGTGGAATGGCACCTCTTGGTCGCCTCTTGGATCCGGTATTATAGGCGTAGTGAAAGCATTGACTGTTTATAACAATGAGCTGATAGCAGGTGGACATTTTTTCACTGCAGGCGGTGTAAGCGCAAGTTGTATTGCAAAATGGAACGGCACTTCATGGTCGCCGTTGGGAACAGGAGTAGACTATTTTGTAACCAGTTTGGCAGTTCACGGAAACGAGCTTGTTGCAGGCGGTGCATTTTCCACTGCTGGCGGCGTTCCCGCCAGTGCAATAGCACACTGGAATGGCAATTCGTGGGCTGCCTATGGTAGCGGCATGCCAAATATAGTGAATGGAGTTGCAAGCGTGAATGATTCACTTTTTTTAGGAGGTAATTTCCACCAAACTTACAGAAATACTGGTAAATGGACAGGTTCAGGTTGGGTTGCAATTGGTAATGGCGGTTGTAATATGGAAGTTAAGGCGCTGCTGAAAAGTGGAAATGATTTGGTACTTGGAGGTATCTTTTCAGGTGCTGGACCGATTATAGCAAGCCGCATTGTCAAGTGGACAGGCACGCACTTCGAGCCTTTCGGGAGCGGCGTCAACAATTATGTAAACTGCCTTGCAGCAACTGACTCGTTTCTAATTGCGGGCGGATTTTTTACAATAGCAGGGGGAGCGCCGGCAAATAGAATCGCAAGATGGAGAACAGGCTGGGAGCCGATGGGCGCAGGTTTAAATGACGAGGTTTTTGCCCTAACCGTGTATAACGGTGAAGTGATATCAGGTGGTTTGTTCACTCAATCCGGAACAACTATTTTGAATTATATCGGCCGTTTTTCTCAGTTAACACCTGTAAATACAATCAGCAATTACATTCCGGAAAAAACGTATTTAAAACAAAATTATCCGAACCCTTTCAATCCGGCAACTAAAATAGCTTTTGATATTTCCCAAAAAGGATTTACCCGTTTCGAAATATTCGATGCTGCAGGAAGAATTGTCAAGATACTTGTTGATCGTGACCTGGCCCCGGGTAGTTACGAAGTATCTTGGGATGCATCCGGTCTTGCAAGCGGAATTTATTTTTCAAGGTTGATTTCAGGCAATACTTCTTTAGTAAATAAAATGATATTGCTTAAATGAAACAACTGTTTCATCTATTCTTATAGATAAGTGTATTTTTCTAATTAAGCAATTTATTAATCATGATTAGAACAATAAAATCGATTTGTTTGTTTTTTACGATATACTCAAGTTGTTTGTTTGCGCAGCAATACACTACTGAAGATGTAGTAACGGGACTTACTTCTCCGGTTAGTTTTGTTTTTCTTCCCGATAACAACATTCTGTTGACTCAAAAGAGCGGGTTAGCCAAAATTTACACAATTAATAATACTCTTGTATCTAATTTTTGGGATTTTACTGATTCTACAAGCTCTTTTGGCGAAAGGGGGCTCCTGGGTGTAGTACTCGACCCCAATTTCCAGGTAAACAGGTATATTTATTTTTACTATATTTCCAGTCAGAATAAATATAGGATAGTAAGGCTTAAAGAGAATAATAATGTGGGTTCCGAACCATATTATGTAATGAATGACAGCGTGGCTAATGGTTCTTACCATTTTGCGGGAAACATGAGATTCGGCAGAGATGGCAAGCTGTATGTCTCAATTGGTGATAATGGAGTAAACGGGAATGGACAGTTGTTAACCAATTTCAAAGGAAAAATACTCAGGATGAATACGAATGGGTCAGCGCCTACCGATAACCCGTTTTATGACGATGGCAATCCATATACCGGCAATGATGACAGGATTTGGGCTTACGGGTTAAGGAATAGTTTTGATTTTTGTTTCAGCCCGGTAAACGACTCTTTGTATGCTACTGAAAATACGGTTGGCAATCCCGATGAAGTCAACTTTATACGTAAAGGGAAAAATTATGGCTGGCCTGTTTGTGAGGGATATTGCTTCCCATACAACCCTCTTTATAAAAACCCAATTACAGTTTTGCCGGGCAGCGATTTTGGCAATTATGCCCCAACAGGCATTCTGGTCTATACCGGCAGCCAGATGCCTGAACTTGTGAACAAACTGCTGGTTATTGGAATAGGAAGTGGTCCAAATTACAGAGGACTCATAAAGTGTAACCTTGGTAATGCCCCCTTTTTTGATACTGTATCTACTAAATCAATACTTCTCGATATTACAGGTACAACTTTAATGCAGGGAAGCGATGGATTCATTTATATATGCAGGCTTTCACAGGGTGCAATTGTGAGGCTAAAGTATGATGTAACCGGAATCAACAGTAACAATACTCCGGTCGGATTTTCACTTTCTCAAAATTATCCCAATCCGTTTAATCCGGCTACTGGAATAAAGTATGAGGTCCCTAATTCCGGATTTGTATCCCTTAAGGTTTACGATGTGCTTGGGAATGAAATTACATCTCTTGTAAATGAAACAAAGTCACCCGGCAGCTAT
>CALCIK010000135.1 GCA_937907475.1 uncultured Bacteroidota bacterium
TAAATTGATGAATAAAACGAGGAAACAGGTGAATGAACTCAACAAATTGATGAATAAAAGGGAAAATTGATGAATGAAA
Source organism: uncultured Bacteroidota bacterium (assembly GCA_937907475.1). GTDB lineage: Bacteria > Bacteroidota > Bacteroidia > Chitinophagales > UBA2359 > UBA2359. Next base: position 80 of record CALCIK010000135.1, read on the forward strand.
CGAGGAAACAAGTGAATTAACCCGATAAATTGATGAATAAAACGGGAAACAGGCAACTAAAATGGGCTTTTAGACCCAATATTTGGGAATTTTGGGTTAAAAATCGGTTTATGTTGGGGTAAACAAATACGGTACAATGGATAGATTCGGTGAATTTCACCAAGACCTATAAACTGGAAAAGACTTCCCAAAACTAATCATGGAGCATGGTTGCCGCGTCAATATTTGTAGCGGTTAAAACTCAAGGAAATGTTGTTTGTGAACCAACCTATGTTTTTGCTTCTTATTTCCTCCGCCTCAAATGGTTGGAATGGTTTGCTTCCATTCGTTTTGGAAGACAAAATCGGCGATGGGTTTTCGGGTTCGTGGGTTTGTTTCACGAGTTTTGAAAGGTTCAACGAGGGCATCGGGACTATTCAAATAACCTAACGCCATAAACACCAAAGGCTCGTTGCCGTCGGGCAAGTTAAAATCGGAGTTTGCTTTGGCGGCATCAAAACCCGCCATCGGATGTCCGACAATTCCGTTGGCGGTGGCTTCCAACATCAGGCACATATTGGCTGCCCCCAAGTCGTGGTAAGCCCAATGAAGGGGCTTACCATCGTCCGTTTTGGTTTTGGCAACTGCCATGATGATTACGGCTGCTTTGTTCGCCCATGCGCGATTGCCGCCGGTCAAACAGTCGAACAGTTTGTCGAAGGCTTCCGTATCTTCGCGGTGGGCATAAACATAGTTCCATGGTTGGGTATTGCTCGCACTAAAACTCCACGATGCGGCTTCAAATAATTGCATGAGCAACGGATGGGAGATGGGTTGGTCGGTAAAAGACCTTGGGCTCCAGCGTTTGCGAATGAGTTCATGAACAGGGTAATGGGTGTTGGCTTCTTTTGACATTCAATTTTGAGGGTTAAGGTTGAATAGATGGGTTTGATGAGCTTAAAAAAGCATTGAACAATTTTTGTCAATGAAAGTTTTTAAACACTCATTGGTACATCCATCAATAATATCTCGGCATCGGGAGTTTGGGCGGTTAGAGCGATGGTATCGGTGTTCCATATACCTAACCCATCGCGAGATTGAAGGTTTTGGTCGTTGATGGTAAAACTGCCATTTAAAACGAAGGCATATACCCCGTTGCCGGCGGCTTTTACCTTGTATTCGGCGGTTTTATCTTTGTCAAAATTGCCCAGATGAAACCATGCGTTTTGATGTATCCAAACGCCTTGGTCATCGGGATTGGGCGAAAGGATTTGTTGCAGTTTGTTTTTGCGGTCATCGGGGTTAAGGGTGATTTGGTCGTACCGGGGGTTTACGTTTTTCTTGTTCGGAAACACCCATATTTGAAGAAACTTCACCTCTTTATCGGCATTATTGTTGAACTCACTGTGGGTAATACCGCTACCGGCACTCATCACCTGAACATCGCCTTTTTTAATGACCGCCACGTTGCCCATGCTGTCTTTGTGTTGCAAATCGCCATCAAGTGGGATGCTGATGATTTCCATATTATCGTGCGGATGTTTTCCGAAGCCCATCGAAGGGGCAACGGTATCGTCATTGAGCACTCTCAACACGCCAAAGTGCATTCTTTCGGGGTTGTAATAATTGGCAAAACTGAAGGAGTGGTAAGAATTGAGCCAACCATGATTGGCATGACCCCTTGTATCGGCTTTGTGCAGTACGATGTTGTTCATCACTGTTGATTTTGTATTAGGAATGTGGTTAAATCCGATAATGTCTAATGGTTCTAATTCGTCTATATTGTTGACAACTACTTTACCCAGAACGGTGCTTGCAGCAAAAATACCTGTTCCGAGTAATCCTTTTTTGAGAAATTCTTTGCGGTTCATAAGCATTTGTTTTAGTGTTTAACAATAGGGGGGTTAATTGGTTTTTGAAAAGGAGTTCAAAAAAAAAGTTCGTGTATAGCACAAAGATAGGGGCGTTGCTATACTTTTGCAAGTAGTTACACGAATGTATATCAATATACAAAGTGTTAGTATTGGATAATGTAAAGGTTGTAGCACCATGAATTTTGAGAAAAAAAATTTGAATTGCCCATTCAGGCAAACTTTAGAGATATTGGGAGGCAAGTGGAAGTTTGCCATCATCAACAGTTTGTTGGACAAGGGGGTACTTCGGTTTAAGGAATTGGAACGGGATGTGGAGGGGATTACCGCCCGAATGTTGGTCAAAGAACTGAAACTATTGGAACAACACGGCATTGTTAGCCGAAGAGCCTTTGCCACCATCCCACCTACGGTAGAATATGAACTGACCGAATGTGGCAGGTCGTTACAACCCATTATCGCCGCTATTCACGAATGGGGAACAGAACATATTTCGCAACTGCAATTCATCGCCCGATAGCCGGCAACCATAGACTACATAAATAAAAATAGCAGCGAAGAGGCCTGATGCAAGGTGATGAGCAGGCAAAAAACAATAAAGGCAATTCTGATAGTTTTAGGAGCATGGTATTGCGAAACCGTAACACCTAAAGGAGAGGCGACCAAAGAACCTACCAAAACCGGCATAGACAGCAACAGCGAAATGCCCCCGAAGGTATAGGGCAAATGAGTACTGATTTGATAAAATAGCATGTAATAAATGGTGGTAAACAGCGAGGATATAAACAATACCCCTAAAGAGATGGAAGTTACCTTTCTGATTTTAATGTTAAAAAGGCTGTTTAACAAGGGAATAAGTACAAAGCCGGTGCCCAATCCTGTTAAAGCGGTCAGTATGCCGCTTAACACGCCTGCTGCGTTTAGAAACACTAATTTAATTCGGTAGGGGTGGTTAAACACTTTTTTATGGGTATCGTCAACCAACATTTTGTACAAAAGGGGCATGAACATCCCTATGAAAATGATAGAATAGGTGGTTTTGGAATAATTTGAGTTAGCCAATATATGGGTAAAAAGCAACGAAAAAAAGGTTGCCGGAATGGCAATCGTAACAACTGTGCGGGTATAAAAATTATGGTTGGCATAGTGTTTCCAACATCCGGCAAGACTGGCTAAAGTGCGGGAAAAAACGGTGTTGGCAATGGTTAGCTGCAATATTTCTTCGCCGCTTAACAGCCCGCCGTAAAAGCGATACAGAAAATAATTGAAGACTACTATATACACAGGAGATCCGCCAATACCTAAGTATCCGCCAATAAATCCGCCCATAATGCCCGATAGTAGAAGTAGTAAAATATCTGCTATGGTAATAATAGTGGTAGGTATTTAGCCGTTCGAAAATAATAAATGGAAGTGTTACAAATAGAAAACAATCATCTTGCCAAATAGTGCGGTTGGCTTATAAATCTATGGTTGAATTTAAGCGTAACAAAAATGGAAACATCGCATTTTACAATAAAACGCGTGGAACAGAGAGAATAGTGCATTGTGAAATGTGTAATAAAGAAGTAGGGGAATTTGTGTTTTATACGGGGCGATTCTAACCTGTTGATTGAAGGTTGACTAAAAAAACAATACCCGATATTGGTGAAACTGCCATACCGGGTATTGTAAAGTCGTGTAAATTCTAAAATAGAATTGGACTACCAACTGAAAGATTCGATAGTCATTTCCTTTCCGGTTGCCTTAACAGCAGTGGTTAATGAGCAAGTACCGGTACAACTACCCGTACAACCTTCAACACCATAACTTGATGAGTAAGAACAGGTGCCTTCTGTACAAGAACAGGTACCTTTGCCGGCCAAAATAATGCCTTTGTTGTCATTGGCAAATTTCTTGGGTACTTCCATTACTCCAATGCGCCCGGCAATACTTACCAAGGTAAATACCTTTTCGGCACTTGTAAGAGATGAAAATTTTGCTTTAAATTGGTTAATAGCTTGTTGCGCTTTTTCGGTTTGCAACAATGCGTTAAACACCATTGCGCCTTTTTTCGCCTCTGCTAAGGTTGCAAATTCTACCTTTACTTTTTTCAAGGCAAAACCCCCATTACTTACGGTTACTTCTGCATGTCCGGCAGCGGTCAAAGATTTAATTGATACCGTACCGCTACAAGCAGTACAACCATCCATAGCACAGCCCTTTTGACCGTGTCCTGAAAAAGGATTGCACCCACTTCCGGCAGTATAGGTACAAGAGATTTTAGCACTTTTTACCGGAGGAAGTAATTGACCGCTTTCACTAATAGCGATGTATTCATAATCATTGCCGCCTGTTACTTCAATCGTATGTTTATCAAGGGTTTTAACCTTTGCATCATCAGGTGTCCACATCAGCGTATTTTGTTTGGCAGGATTTTTATCTGCCACATATAAATAACTGAAAGCAGGTGCAAGACATAAGGTCAGCAGAAGAACAAAGAAAGAGAACTTCTTCATGTTAATTGTTTTTGAGTATTTAAAAAAGAGAGAACGTGAGCAATTCAGACAGAAGCCCGATGTTTGGGTTGTTACACTTTTATAAAAGGTAAAAGCAATCTACCCTTGTTATTGGTGGTGTATTTACCGGCTTTCAACTTTCGTTTCCCGCTAATTTTATATTTTTTGAGCCATTTTTGTGGTACAGGTATGTCAATATTGTACGACATTGTAAAACCTGTCTGACAAGAATCGGTGTCTGGGGGATAATTTAAAACAATTCCTTCTGCGGTTATTTTGGCAGCTACAAAATAATCGGTTATTTCAAACAGTTTTTGCTCAAAAGCGGTTGATTCGGCTTCTTCTTCACTTCCTTCACCTCCACCTCCACTAACGGGGGGAGTTTCAGTACCACCACCTTCTCCACCATCACCACCATCACCACCATCACCACCACCATCATCTCCGCCATCGTCTCCACCTCCCTTTTTCTTAAAAATACCGCTGAGAAAATCCAGAATATCATCAACAACTTCGCCTATAGGACCTTTTTTCCCTTCTTGACTTATTTCGTTGTTATCGCCGGTTACGATTGTAATGTCACAATCGCCGCCGGGACAATTTACCTCAATAGTTACGGGAGGCGGGCAGGCTTTTACACTAAACACGCTTAAAAAAATAGTAAGCGCTAACACAAAAACAGGTTTGTATGTTTGCTTTAACATAACTTGAAAATTTAAAAAATTATGGAAATAGGATTTCTTATGCTTTAGGGATTTCTATAGGGGGGGGCTAAAAACCCTTTACTTGTTTTGTTTTCTATCGAAGCGGAGCTTAACGCAGGGGAAACGTTAAGCAATATCGGATAAGTTAGCGTAAAACCAATGGAGTTTTAAACAGTAAATAACGAATAGACAAATGAATGGGGGAGTTTAATTGGAAAAAGGTTCAACTACTTCGTTGTTCTCATCAACGAGGCGTTCTTCGTTGCGGGGTGTTCAAAGTTAATGCAAACTGAGGGGAATTGCTTATGAAAGATGACATGCTTCAATTTGATATACTTCGACTATACAAATTTTGAAAGTTTAATGGAGACAGTCATTTTTCTTAACTTTTTTTAACTACACAATTTGTGTTTGAGTTAAATGTGCTTTTTACGGCACTTTGCTACCCTCCTGAAATAGAAAAGACGAGGAGCATTTTTTAGAGCCAAACAAGTTCTTACCGATTTATTTTTGGAAGAGGCCGGGTAATTTTGGCTTCAAGTAAAAAGTTGCGGTTCTCCGACAAATTTTGTGAATAGGGCAACAAGACATCGGATGTTTTTAAAACATCCGATGTCTTGCCTTTGTATAAATGCTAATTTTTTGATACTTCGATAAGTTTTGCCGGTAGGGTGGTTGGGTAAAATTCCATCTACTCACAATGTAAAAAGTTCAGCCGGAATTTGTTCTAAAAAACAGGTTATCATAACTTTTAATTTCAATACAAGTAGCAAAACACAAAAAATGTCAGAGAACCAAAGTTGTGAAACCAAAGGCTTTTAGATTCTTTGATTGTTTCTCTTGCCACGATTAACACGCTCACCCCAAGTTGACTTTTTGGGGTGTTATCAAAGTTGGTTGTTTGGTATTCAACCTGCCGGTTTTGAAAAAAGGGTATTACCGGTTATTCCGATGTATTGGGCAACCATTTTGCTACGGTTGAACAGTCGATGTATCGTCTGTCCACTCGGACATAAGTTTTGGGTATCCTGCGTTGCATCCATTTGAGCATGATTCGCTCTTTTTCTCTTTCTTCTACAATGGTTTTGATACGGTTGTAGTCGTCTTCCAGGTTTGCTTTGTGGGGTTTTGTGCGGGTTTGCACATAAAAGATGCGGTAGCCTTTGGTGCCATCGCTCATTTCGTAAGGCACCGACCTCGAAATATTTCCCTCTTTAATGGTGTCAATGGTAAAATAGATAGTTGGGTCTAATTCGTTCATTTCAAAGAAACTGCTTCCGGTGGGGTTGTATAGCAAACCGCCGGTAGCTTTTGATTCTTGGTCGTCCGAAAACTTTTCTACGGCATCTTTAAAGGTGAGTGAAGTATCGGTAAGGATGGCGTTGCGAATACTGTCTAACCGAGTCAGTGTTTCTTGCAAATCTTCTTCGGTTACTTTGGGTTTGATAAGGATGTGGCGGGTATGAATTTTTTCGCCTCTTCGCTCAAGCATTTGGATAAGATGGAAGCCAAATTTGCTTTCAATGGGGAGGGATATTTCGTTGGGTTTCAGTTTGTAGGCAGCCCCTTCAAATTCGGGAACAAAATCACCTCGGTTGGTCCAACCTAAATCGCCCCCTTGTTGGGCAGAACCCGGATCTTCGGAATAAAGTCCGGCTAAACGGGAGAAGTCTTCGTTTTCTTCTTCGACACGTTTTTTTATTTTGAGCAGGGTGGTTTTCACGATGTCTTTTTGGACCTTGCTGGTTTTAGGTTGAATTGCCAATTGCAACAGTTCTATTTCGGCATTGTAGTAAGGGATGCTATCGGGGGGCAGGCTTTCAAAATAATTTTTTACTTCTGCCGGTGTGATGGCTACGTTGCTCAATATTTGTCCTTGCATTCTTTGAGCCAACAATATTCCTCGCACTTCTTCGCGAAACTCTTCTTTTATTTCCAACGTGGTTTTACCATAGTAGGCTTCAAACTTTTCAACATCGCCGCCAAAAAGACTTAAAAAGTAGCGCATACGGTTATCAATTTCGCGCTCTACCTCCTCGTCTTTCACCTCAATACTGTCCAACTCGGCTTGTGTTTGAAACATGCGATCTAAGAGGAGTTGATCCAGCACGATGCACTTCAGGTTGCCGTTATCGGGCGTGCCGCCGTTTCGTATTTGGTTGTATTGATTTTCAATATCAGAAACAAGGACAATTTTATCGCCCACCACAGCAGCAATTTCATCAACTGTGAGTACTTGTGCATTGACCGATGTCATGCAAAAAAGCAGGAATGATATGGTAAAGAATAAGTAGCGCATGTTTGTTTTTATGTTGTAAGAAATAGCAAAGGTCTTATATTTTGTCGAAACCCATTAAAAGGATAATAGAGTTGCCGGTTCATTGCCCTTATTGTTTTCTGTAAATTTCTATATTACCCTTATTTAAAGCATCTTGGTAATAACGGTTTTTGGCTTCTTGCAGGTATTGCAGACTTCGTTTATGGGCGATTATTTTTTTTATTTCGGGTGTGCAGTATTCTAATGGAGCGGGTTCTCCTGTTCGGGACACCTCGTTGGCAACAAGGTAGTAAGCATTAACGGCATCAGTGCTTTGGTAAAACTTGTTTTGGGCAATGGCCGTAAAATCACTTTCTTCGAGGGGTATTTGCTTCCGCAGGTTGTCCCATGTCCACCACTGTGGCGGAAGTACTGCTGAAAAATTATGCCTTTTGCATAATTGGTCTAAGGTTTGAAACGCCGCATCATCGCCTTTTTTGAGCAATAGTTTTACTGAGTCTTTTTGAGCGGCATCCTTATTTAATAAGACGAAAGCAACCTTAAGCATATTGTTGTTGAGTACAAAATTGCTTTTGTTTTGTTGGTAGTAAGTCTCTATTTCAACAGGGTTGATGAGCGTATCGGCATATTGTTGAAGGAGTTGCTGTTCAAAGGTATGGAGCAGGAGTGACTCTTTGTAATCCTGCAATTGCTGTTCTAAATCGGGCATATTGTTGACCAACTCTTTGTCGGCTTGTTGGAGGATGATTTGCCGCCGCACCCAATTTTCAATATAACCGTTAACAACTTGTATGCTGTCTTGAGGGCTGCTGCCCAAACTCACTAAACCCTCTAACTGAGAGCGATAAAGGTAGGCATTTTGAGCGCGGGCAACGGGTTCGTTGCCGGCATTTCGCCCCGAAAAGTAACCGCATCCCGAAAGCAACAACAACAAAAGCCCACTGAACAGGAGGGCGTTTGCTGATTGGTAGCGTAGGGGTGGATTGGAGGGGCAATTCATAGATAGAAAAGGTAAGGAGGCGGTTGCCTTGAAATCTGAGAGATGGTAAAAGACAACAAAACACGCTGCTTTTTAAAAAACAGCGTGTTTTGCTTAGGTTTGTCCTACTTAATGGTTTTATATAAACTCTCTTGCACCTCTTTGTTTACTTTAACGGCATATTTGGTGCGCAGTTCTTTTACCCATTCCGCTTCTAATTTGCTTTGATAGTCGGCAATGACATAGCCACGCGACTCTTCCAGTTTTTTCGGAGCTGCCGGCAACACATCGGTGATGACAACAAAACTGGTTGTTCCGTCCGGGCTGTCAATATTGTCCGATATTCCTTTTTTCCAAGTAACGCCGTTGAGTAAGGGTCGTTGACCTTTTTCATACGTGCCGCTTTCTACTTTGAATTTCTGCATTTTACCGGCTTTGGCTTCCGTTTCCATAACGGCAAGCTCTTCGAGGGTGGCGGTTGCCGCTTTGGCTCGTACTTCTTTGGCGGTTTCGTGGTCGGAAAAGGTAAAGAGATAGGCATTTACCCGTTCTTTCCATACATATTTACCACTGTTGGCGTTGTAGAAATTGCGCAACCCAACGGTATCTTCCATTGCTTTGTTCCAAACTTTGCTGCTCATCAATTCATAGAGTAAGTTGCCGTCTCTGAACTCTTTAAGCAGGCGGGCAAATTCGGGATATTTAGTTTCCAATACCGATTCTTCGGCAGCCATCAGTTGTTCTTCCACATAAAGTCCGTAAAGTCTTCCGGCGGTTTCTTCGGTATTGCGACTTCGGGCGCGCATTTGGTTTTTTTCTGCAAAAGCGGTAAAGTTTGCCACCGTATAGGTTCGGGGCTGGTTTTCTTTGGGGAAGGCAATGGTAAACAACGGTTTGTTGAGCACAATGTCTTGACTTAAACTATCCACTTTCCACTGTCCTCGTTGCAGAGATGGGGTTTTGGCTATGGCATACAGGAGAGGGGCTTTAACTTCAGCCACTTCAGTCAACTGATAGTCTTTTTTTAACCGCGCAATAAAATATTGTTGCGATACGCGAGAACGGTTATCCCGTTCAATTCTCTTTTTGAGTTCGTCTTTTAGTTCGTCGTAGGTGGCTACCCCTTTTCTCTCCAACAGCTTTACAATATGCCAACCCAATTTGGTTTTAAAGGGTTTGGTGATGTCTCCGTTTTTCTTGAGCGAAAAAGCGGCTTCTTCAAATTCGGGAAGCATTTTACCGCTTTTAAACCAAGGAAGTTCTCCTCCGCTTTTGGCAGTGGTTTTATCATCCGATTCGGCTAAGGCGGCCGCTTCAAAGGTTACTTTTTTCTTTTTAAGCCGGTTGTAAACATCCAAAGCGCGTTTTTCGGCTGCTTTTTGTTGGGTAATAGTATCTTTTTCGGATGATTTGATAAGTATATGCGCCACATGTACCGAACCGCGAGCCGGACGAACATCGTCCACCTTGACCAAATGATAGCCAAACTGTGTGCGAACGGGTGCCGATACTTTTCCTTTAGGGGTAGTATAAGCTGCGGTTTCAAAAGGATAGACGGTTTGAAAAGCAGTGAGGTAGCCCAAATCGCCGTTATTGTCTTTTACCGAAGGGTCTTCGGAATATTTTTCGGCAAGTTTGGCAAAATCTTGTCCTTGTTCTGCATAGAGGCGGTAAATGCTCAAGGCTTTGTTATAGGCCTTCACCGTATCTTCCGGCGAGGCTTGTTCGGGAAGTTTGATTAAGATATGGGATGTTTTTACTTCCGTTTTCATGCGCTCATACGCCTCTCGCATCAATTGTTCGCTGATGTCTTTGTCGTAGAGGTAGGTCTTGGCAAGTTGCTTGTAGTAGTCGTTTATTTGAGATTTAATACCGGCAAGGGTATCTAAACCTAAGTTTTCGGCTTCCTTCACCTTCAACTTAAAGTTGATGTACAAATCGAGATACTCGTCAATAGATTTTTTGGTAAAGCGGGCACTGTCTTGCGAATTGTGTTTTTCATAGACATACAAAAACTCCGATTTGGTTACTTTCTCGTTGGCATAGCTAAATAACGTAGGGTCGGTTATCACGGAAATGCCGGAAGTAAACGCGGCAAAAAAGACCAAACACAAGAAAACGAACAGTAATCTGCTGACAAGGACAACATGCTTATTCATAATTCATTTGGGGATGACAGGTAAAAAAATCAAAACAATCGGAACCTTGAAGTAAGCCCGATATTTTTAGGGTGCAAAATTAGTAAAACCCTTGCTATTATTGTGTTGTTTTGGAAAGTATGGCGGTTGTTTGTCAAAAATGGGATGCTTTGACAACTGCCATTCGTTTTTAAAATTGCCCAATAATCCGGTAAACCGTTTTACCAATTTTCAACAGGAACGGTATAAAAGCAATTTAACCAACTTTTGTATTGGAAGCAAAGAGGAGAGGAGAAACATAAGGACTACCCACACAACTTCTTAGAAGCTGTACCAAAAGTTTTCTATTTTGTAATTAAGAAAAATATCCAAGTCATCCGTGTCATCCGCCTACTATTCTTTTTGGAACGCGGATGACGCGGATGCAAGCAACGCGGATAAAAGCAGATATTATATCAATAAAGAAAAAATCCGTTGTCATCCGCGTTCTATTCTACCAAAATAGAGGGGACTTTTCGGACATCTTCTTAGCTTTCCTAACACCTCACCTTGCATTCTCTGCGCTTTAATCTCTCCACTTGGGGCGCAAGCATTCCACAATGTTCGCGATAGGTGTAATACAACTCTGGAAGCAATCTTATTATAAACAATAGACTGCTTAACGTTACCGACACTTAACATAGGTATATACTAAGATGTTGGTAACATTTATATTAGGACAACTATAATTAAGGCAGATAAAACGCATTATTCTACTACCCGAAAACAATAGCTGCCCGTGAAATTAAAGTTTTTCAAAGGCACTGCATTTATATTTGAATCAGGGCTTTGAGCCATCAAGTAAAAATTGTTTTCAGCACCATCATTGGTGGTAAAATAAACATCCATGAGTTCGCCGGGGCATTTTTTTTGAAAATTAACGTCTTGTCGAGGTTCAGAACTAAAGCCCAACAAATATGTTCCTTCCTTAAGGGGAATTAACCTAATGTAAAATTTATAATGATTGCTATCATACACATACTTAATCCATTTTAAACCACCTTCCGGTCCTCCGCCCGTTGAAACAGTTCCGGTATCAACAAAGAGTTGAAAATCAGGAAAAGCAGTTGTTATGCCAATTGTGTCAATATGGTCAAGGTAGAAGTTACAATATAGCGGTTCATTCTCTAAATGGTAGGTTTTTAAAGAATTGGAGTCAAGAAGTTCATCCGAGAAATTGGCTTGAACCCAAATAGTGTCGTTTATATGAAATGTGTCTTGTGCAGGAGTCAAAGTGAAGGGCAGATAGAACTTATATTCATTGTTATCAAAGCAATCTTTGTCTATGAAAAGACCGCAACTACATAAGAGTAGCATGAAGAAATATGCAATCAGTGTTTTAGATTTAAGTGCTTTCATGGCGTTAGTATTACTATGGTTCTATCCATAAAATCGTTGGGTTAAGATCCTATCCGATAACTGTAGGAATAGGGGAGATACTGCATAAGATTTCTA
>CALCIK010000136.1 GCA_937907475.1 uncultured Bacteroidota bacterium
GATTGATAATAGCAAGAAAGACAAAAATCCGCGTTCATCCGCGTTTAAAATCCGCTTCATCCGCGTTCTAAAAAACAATAGAACGAGAATAACGATGTTTTTCATCTGTATTCCAAACAAATATTAGAACGCGGATGACGCGGATGCAAGCATCGCGGATGAACACAGATTGATAATAGCAAGAAAGACAAAAATCCGCGTTCATCCGCGTTTAAAATCCGCGTTCATCCGCGTTCCAAAAAAGCAATAGAACACGGATGACGATGTTTTTCATCTGCATTTCAAACAAATATTAGTACGAAGAGGGCGCAGGGCTTTTACTTCTGAACTGAGGTTGGCACTATGTATTTTCGACATGATTAGAACTTGCGTAACATCAGTTATCAAATTGGACGGGACTTTAACCATTAGTTCCTTTCCTTTAGTATAAACCTTCCCATCCGAACCAACTTTTGCCCGTCCACGAAACAACAAACAAATATTGTTTAACTTTGCCCACATTGTCCCACCCAATAAGCTAAGATTTAACGCCTTGTTATCTCCAAACCTCCTTTATCAAATCGGATTAACGTTAATACCCGGCGTGGGAAGTGTTACCGCCAAATACCTGATTGGTTATAGCGGCAGCCTTGAAGATATTTTTAAAATTCCAAAAAGTAAACTGCTTGAGATTCCGGGGGTTGGTGAAAAGACTGCCGAATCCATCATCAACCATAGCGGCGTGTTGCAAAGAGCCGAGGCAGAAGTGGCGTTTATTCAAAAGCACCATATCACCCCGTTATTTTTTTTCGATACTGCCTACCCTCAGCGTCTGAAAAAGAATAACGATGCCCCGATGATGCTATATTTCAAAGGCAACGCCGACCTCAATGCTGCAAGAATTGTCAGTATAGTCGGAACACGCAAAGCATCCGATTACGGTAAAGAACTGTGCAACAAATTAGTAGCAAAATTGGTCGAACACAACGCCTTAGTCGTCAGTGGTTTGGCTTATGGCATAGACCAAGCCGCCCACCAAGCCTGTGTGCAACACAAATTGGCGACCGTTGGCGTTTTGGCACACGGACTCGATCGCATTTACCCTCCGGAACATGAAAAGTTGGCTAAAAATATGCTGGAAAATGGCGGGTTGCTTTCCGAGTTTACCAGTGGTACCAAGCCCGATAAGACCAATTTCCCGCAACGCAACCGCATCATTGCGGGCATATCCGATGCCACGATCGTGGTAGAAACCGCCCCGAAGGGAGGCAGTATCATTACCGCTTTATTGGCAAACTCTTATCAACGGGATGTATTTGCTTTTCCCGGCAGAACGACCGACAAATACTCGACCGGATGTAACCTATTGATTAAAAGCAACCAAGCCATTTTAATAGAAAGTGCAGACGATATAGCCAATCACCTCAATTGGAAAGCTGACCCCAAAAAACCCGCTCACGTTCAAAAGCAATTGTTTGTTGAACTCGAACCCGATGAAGAAATCATCATCAATGCCCTCCAAAATGCCACCTCCAACGGATTGCATATTGACCAACTCAGCCATCAATCTCAACTTGGCCCCAGTGCCACCGCCACGGCATTGCTCATGCTCGAATTTAAGGGGCTGGTACGTGCCTTAGTAGGAAATGTCTATAAACTCAGCTAAACACCCATCATCAATTGGGCATCTTACAATAACCCCTCACCATTTATCCCTTTCCCTTTATGCAAACGCAGCAATTGATAGAACAGGCTTGGAACGATAAATCCCTACTGCAAGCACCCGAAACCCAAGCAGCCATAAAAAGCGTGATAGAAGCCTTAGACAAGGGACAACTCAGAGTAGCACAACCGGACGGTCATGGCCAATGGCAGGTGAATGAATGGGTAAAGAAAGCCGTGATACTTTACTTCCCGATTGCTCAAATGCGCACGATGCGTGCCGGCGAACTGGAATTTTACGACAAAATACCCCTTAAACAAAACTACGAGCAACTCGGGGTAAGGGTCGTGCCCCATGCCATTGCCCGATACGGGGCTTATGTTGCCAAGGGTGTCATCATGATGCCGTCCTTCATCAACATCGGTGCTTATGTTGACATCGGAACGATGGTAGATACTTGGGCAACGGTAGGAAGTTGTGCGCAGGTAGGTAAAAATGTGCATTTAAGCGGGGGCGTAGGAATAGGCGGAGTGTTAGAGCCCGTTCAAGCCAGCCCGGTCATCATCGAAGATAACTGCTTCATCGGTTCGCGTTGCATCGTAGTGGAAGGGGTCAGAATTGGATCGGAGGCTGTTCTTGGGGCAAACGTGGTCATTACCCAATCTACCAAAATTATTGACGTAAGCGGAAGCGAACCGGTAGAGTATAGGGGATATGTCCCTCCGGCATCGGTGGTGATACCCGGCTCCTATACCAAACAATTTCCCGCAGGTGCCTATCAAGTTTCGTGCGCCCTCATCATCGGAAAGCGCAAAGAAAGCACCGATAAAAAAACTTCGCTAAACGACGCACTTCGCGATTTTGATGTGCCGGTTTAAAATGCTGCCGGCACCGCTACCTATCATACGTAAAATCGTGAGCCGTTCATTTAAAATCTACCATATTAAGGGTAATAGAGGCGTAAACCCACAAACAATTCAAAAAAAATAAGGGTCGAAGTCATTTGTAAAAAGTAAGTGCTAAATTTACCCAACATTTCTTTACCCCCATATTGAGCGATGAATCCGTTAGAGTGGTTAAGCGATATATTTAATCTGATTTACCCACAGGTTTGTGCAGCCTGTGGCAGCAAGCTCCAACGGCAAGAAGATATTATCTGTATCTTGTGCGAACACCAATTGCCTCAAACCGACTACCACTTAAAATCCGATAGTCCGCTTGACAAGCTCTTTTGGGGGCGTATACGCTTATCAAATGTTGCCGCCATGTACTTTTATCAAAAAGGTGAACGAGTACAGCAATTGATTTATCAGTTTAAATACAACGGATGGAAAGAAGTAGGAGTTAAAGTAGGTCAACTTTACGGAAGGATATTGGCAGAAACAGAAGCGTATAAAACGGTGGATTTAATAGTACCCGTACCGCTTCATCCCAACAAAAAAAGAAAGAGAGGATACAACCAAAGCGATTTTTTCGCGCGAGGATTGTCAGAAAGCATGCAAATACCTTGGTCGGATAATGTTGTTCAGAGAATCGCACATACCCCCTCACAAACCAAAAAGACAAGGTACGAGCGATGGAAAAACGTAGAAGATATTTTTGCCGTTACACAACCCGGGTTAATCGAAGGTAAGCATATCCTGCTCGTTGACGATGTAATCACCACCGGATCAACCATCGAAGCCTGTGCAACGGCAATGTTGAATATAAAAGGCACGCAGGTGAGTGCAGTGAGCATTGCACATGCTCAGTAACCTCAAACTATTTCAGGTTTTAAATATTATTTCGGAACATTCCTTTCAAATCACAAACTATATCATGAAGAAGTTTCTACCATTTTTACTGTTGTTAATTGCTCCGCTATGGCTGCTCGCACAAGAGCGAGGCACTTTGTTAACCGATTCGCTTTTGGCATCCTACACCGCCGCCGAAGTCAGTGTTTTATATTCCCAAAACGGCATTCCCCCCGGCATCCTTGCATCGGATTATGGCGTAGAAGAATACAAAATACGCTACCAAACGATTGATGCCGATGGGGCGCCCACTTTTGCCACCGGTTTATTGGCCATCCCGGTTGGCAGTACTTGTCCGGCACCGCTTGGGGTGTATAACCATGGCACTTTTTCCGATTATGCTTCGATGCCCTCCAACCTTGGTACCGAACACATGCTTGGTGTAGGTTATGCGGCATCCGGATATGTAGGCGTTTTGCCCGATTTGGTAGGCTATGGTGAAAGTCCCGGCTTCCCCAATTACCAACATGCCAAATCAACCGGAACCGCCAATGTGGATATGCTAAGGGCTGCCCGTCATTTTTGCGCCACCAAAGGCATTGAGTTAAACGGACAGCTATTCATCACGGGATATTCGCAAGGAGGTCATTCCGCTATGGCGGCTCACCGTGAAATAGAAACTTACTATTCCGATGAATTTACCGTTACGGCTTGCGCCCCCCTTTCGGGTGCTTACGATATGTCGGGTACACAAACCGATTTCATTTTTGACGGCGATTATTACGAGGGTAATGTCTATATGGGATACATCATTATGGCCTTCAAAGAAATTTACCCCGAACTCATTAACTGGGAGTTCAGCGAAGTATTTCAACCCCCTTACGACACCCTGCTTTTCAACCGTTTAACCGCATTTACTACCCCCTTGGGCGAGTTGAACGGTATGCTTCCGACAAATCCCGCCGATTTAATACAACCCGATTTGTTGGCCGATTTCTTATCCAACCCCGACCACCCATTCCGCGTTGTACTGCGCGACAATGATGCGTATGATTGGGCACCCGTAGCCCCCGTTCAAATGTCTTATTGCGAAGGTGACCAATCTATTTATTACCAAAATGCGATTGTCGCTCAAAACACTTTTACGGCCAATGGCTCACCTAACATCACCGCCGTCAGCCGGGGAGCTGCCTTTGGTCATGGGTCATGTATCTTACCCGCCATCTTAGCCTCTAAAAACTGGTTCGACTCGTTGAAAGATAACTGTGTTATCGAAGGCATCTCCGGCCCTAACGATGCCGGTTCCAATGCGGTCATGGCCTATCCCAACCCGATGAGCAGCTACACCACTTTTATGGTCAAAAACTTAGAGCACCCCATCAGCCTAATTAACATCTACGACCTATCGGGCAAGTTGGTACATGCCTATACCGATGTGGAAGCACATCATTACACCATCAGTGCCGAAGACCTACAAAGTGGTATGTATATTGCCGAAATAACCGTGGCAGATAAAACACATCGAATCAAATTAATGGTCAAATAGCACTCCTGAAATGAGCTAAACAACCATCCATAAAACTTAATGTCCGCCAAGAGTCAAGTGCTTTTGGCGGACATTTTCGTGATTGGAACTTCACATCTTTTATGTTTGATTTGTAGTCAACCCACCCTAAGAAAGCACAACTTACAACTCATAACTTATAACTCATAACTCATAACTATCCACCGTTTGCTTTGAAAGTTGCCGTGCTGCTAAATATAACTCCTTACCCAAGGTGAGCAAATGTTTTTCTATGGCACTATCTTTAATGCCTGTTTCCTTGTCAAACACCTGCCAAGCCCTCGAAACAGGAATCACCATCGGCAGGGTGAATCCACGCAATGCACGTACCACATATTCCATTGTATTGATAGCCTGCAACCCCTGAACTCCACCGGCAGTACTAATCAACCCAACCACCTTGCCGGTCAAATACTTTGGGGTGTAATCGCTCAACAACTCCAGCCAATCCAATGCGTTTTTGAAAGAGCCGCTAATCGTGCCATGATAAAGAGGGCTGCTCCAAATTAGCCCGTCTGCTTCCGAAACTGCCCGACACAGCTCTACCGCATCTGTTGGCAACTCGTCAAACCGTTTATGATACATCGGCAGATTGAGTTCGTTGACATCAAATAATCTGATTTCGGCACCCAAGTTTTGAGCACCGTTCAATGCCAGTTTTAATGCTTCCAAGCTGGTGGAATAGTTCGAAAGCGACCCGCCAATACCTACTATTCTAATCTTTTCCATTGAAAAAATTTCTTTTTGGTATAACAAGGGGCTTGTCAATTGGTTCAACAACCTCCCTGTTGGACATTGAGCCTCTTGCTTTCTATTCTATATTCAATCATTGGCAGCAATTATTGCCTCTTAAAATACTTACACAACGCTTTTGTGAGTTATTTATCAAAATAAAATACTTTTTTTTCGTTTAAATGAAACTGTGCAAGTTTTTATATACTTTTGCGATTGAAATGCTTCATATTAATACGCCATAACCGCAAATAAAATATGCAAGCTATGAAAAGCTAAACCAATCAAGCAGCAAATAAACCGATTACCAATGGCCTGTTATTTGGAGGATGTTTAACCAAGTAAATAATTGTTAGTCTGAGTGCCGTAAATCTTTCTATTATGAAACACCGCATTTTCTTATTTGTAGCTATTCTTACCATGGGTATCAGTTGTCCGCTATGGGGGCAAACCCAAACCCTGAAACAAGCAAATGAGTATTTCGATAGGTATGAATATACCAAAGCTATTGATTTATATGAGCAGGTGCTGCGAAAAGAAAAGAACAATGCCGAGTCTTTAGAAAAAGTAGCCGAGTGTTACCGGCTCACCAGTAATACCCGTAAAGCCGAAATTGCCTACAAGAAGGCAATTAAAAACAACCCTACCAACCATTTTTTACATTTCAGACTTGGGCAGGCACTCATGTCTAATCAAAAATATAATGAGGCGCAAGAATCTTTTTCAAAATATACCGAGTTAGTCCCTTATGATAACAGGGGCTGGGATTTCGCCGAAAGTTGTAAAAACATCAAGCGTTTGCTGCAAGATTCGGGACAGTATCAAATTATCAAACTGCCCTTTAACTCCAAAGCCTCCGATTTTTCACCTGCATTTTTTAAGGATGGGCTGGTTTTTACTTCCAATCGCTCTGCATCTTTGTTTGATGCCAAAGACGGATGGACCGGCGAAGCATATCAAGATCTCTATTATGTTGCAAAACAAGGGGATGTTTGGACTTCCCCAATTTTATTGGAAGGCAAACCCAGCATACCTGCCCATGAAGGACCTGCCGTGTTTAATGTTCACAACACCATCATGTATTTTACCAGAAGTGAGTTAAAAAGTGAACTTAAAAAAACCGGAACCTCTTACCTAAAACTTTTTCAAGCCAAATGGGCCGGTGGCAGATGGCAGGACATCGAAGCACTGCCTTTTAACCGTGAAGGTTATTCCATCGGACAACCGGCTTTATCGCCCGATGGTAAAACCCTTTATTTTACAGCCAACTTTCCGGGCGGGTTCGGCGGGAAAGATATTTACATGAGCCAATACATTCACAATCAGTGGACGGAACCGCAAAACTTAGGGCCTGAAATTAATTCCAAAGGAGAGGAAATGTTCCCCACCTTGCAAGAAGATGGGATACTGTTTTTCTCTTCCGACGGTTGGGGCGGTTTAGGCGGATTAGATATTTTTATCGCCAAAAATGAAAACAATTTATGGGCAATAGAAAACCTTGGTTACCCACTCAATAGCTCCAAAGATGATTTTGGCTTAATTTTAACTTCCGATAAAAGAACCGGTTTTTTGGCCTCCAACCGAGATGGCAGTCAAAGTGACGACCTGTACCGGATTAGCATTAAAGCGCGGATTGCTGAAAAGTTGAGTAAGCCAACGCCAATCATGACGATTGATAACCAAAGTAATGATACCGCTGTGATAAAGCAGGTAAATAATCTTGACAGTACACAAGTGCAAAAAGAAGATAAATATTTAGAAGAAAGTCCTCAACAGCCTAAAACCCCTGTGCCAAATACCCCCATTAATAAAAACGTTGTATTAAAAGGGACTTTATTTAGCAAGTTTGATAATGAGCCACTACAAGGTAAGTCTATCAAATTGACCGATAAACTCACATCCCAAATATTTCGAACCAACACAGTCAATCAAGGAAGATTTCACTTTATCTTGCAACGCGACAAGCTATACAAGTTAGATATCCTGAATATTGATGGTCAAATAAGCACCTCCGCCGATATCAGTACGGTAAACTATCCGAGCAATAGTGCTTTATTAGAAGTTATTGTTTGGTCTGAAGAGAAGGACACTATAACTGAAGAATCCAACCTGCCAAATGAAAACACAGATAATACGAACGTCATCTATCTGTACGAGGAAATAAACCAAGAAGAATCAACACCTGCCACTCTCCCCTCAACAGAGTTTCCTGATGAGTTGATAGAAGAAGCTCCCGAAATCCTTGATGATGTTATCGTTACCTTTAGAGTACAGGTGGGGGCATTTAACAAACCAAAGCCTAAATCCAGCAGTTTTCTAAACGGACTACCCCGAATTACTTTTACGGAAAAATCTCCGGACGGTTTAACAAAATATGTTAGCGGTGAATTTACCCACCCCATTGATGCCATTAACTACCGCAATCTGTTGATAGAAAAGAATTACAAAGACCCATTCATTGTGGTCTATATCAATGGAGTACGTTCCAAAGAATCATTTGACGACTATACAAATAACCCTGAAAACCGGTAAGTGGTCGTTTCTAATGGATACCAGTCATATCCAAAACTAACCCATTACCTGAAATTAAGCGGACATTGGTGCGTATTTGGCAATCTTTAAATTGTTAAAGGTAAGCAAAACCCAAAAGCGAACCCACTTGATGGCTTTCGATGATTCCGGCAGAGTAAAAACAACAAATTTTACGGTTGACAAAGCCCCATTGTCGGTTGACAATTCGATAAAACAGGTTGACAATGCTTCATTGCAGAGGCGTTTTATCAAAAAACAAAGGGGACAAAAACCCCTGCAGGTGGGATTTGACCCAAAACAGGGTGGCTTTACTTCATTGCAAAGGCGTTTTCGGATAAAATCGGGGGGATTAAAACATTTGCAGGAGCGATTAATTCAATAACATGGGGGACTTTACTCCATTGCAGGGGCGTTTTGCTTCATTGCAAAGGGGCTGTGATTCTTTGCAGAGGAACAAGGCGTTTTTGCAGGGGGTATAATTGGCAACGTTTGTTCACCTCATACAGCAGATAGTTCGCTCCCTCTCAAAATTTATTTCTATTAAAGGTTAACGTGTCAATTAAAAACAGTAGGTTTGACTTCTAAAACCATTGTTTATGCGCCTACCTTCCCTTTCTCATATCGGAGTACAGATTAGCAGCGTATTGTTGCGTTTTCCCATACTGTCTTTAGTAACCCTTGTCGGCACCTTGACGATGTGGTATAACCTTGAATACGAAACGAGGTTTGAAAATCAATGGATGGTCAATTTGGTTATTACCTGTGCGTTAGGCATTCCTTTGCTGTTGGCGTTTGCGTTGCGAGGCGAACAGTTTGGTAAAACCGACAATGAGCAACCTAACTCGAAAGCAGGCATCGTTGCCCAAGTAATAGGGTTGGCATTGTTAGCAGTCTATTTCTTCAGTTTACCCGACAATTGGGACTATGCCCCGCAGTACTACTTTATACAATACGCCTTGTTGTTTTTGGGGGCACACTTTGCAGTTTCCATTGCTCCGTTTGGTCCAATGGGGGTTCAAACTTCTTTTTGGAATTATAACCAAGCCCTGTTTATCAATATCCTGACCGCTGCTTTATACAGCGCGGTGCTTTTCATCGGACTATCCATTGCCTTGCTGTCCATCGAAAACTTGTTCAACGTCAATATTGACGAAAAGCTATACGCAGAGATCTTTACGCTAATAGCCGGAATTTTCAATACCTTTTTCTTTTTGTCCGGCGTACCTACCCAAGCCAATCAAGAGAACCCCGAAGAGGTGTACCCCAAGGGGTTAAAGATATTTACCCAATACGTTCTCATTCCGTTGGTAACGCTCTACTTGGTGATATTGTATAGCTATGCAGCCAAAATTATGATAGAAGCCTCCCTGCCCAAAGGATGGGTTTCTTACCTCATTTTGGGCTATTCTACGGTGGGTATTTTTGCTTTACTGCTCGTCCATCCGATAAAAGACCATGAAGACAATGCGTGGATCAATACTTTTGCACGTTGGTTTTACCGTGCGTTGGTTCCCCTGCTCGTTCTTTTGTATGTGGCAGCGTTGCGCCGTGTTTTCGATTATGGCATCACCGAACCTAGGTACTTGTTGCTTTTGTTGTCTTTATGGCTAACCGGAATCACAGCCTACTTTATCTTTTCGAGCAAAAAAAACATAAAAGTCCTGCCGCTCTCCCTTTGTTTGTTAGCCTTTTTGAGTGCTTTCGGCCCGTGGGGAGCATCGGGTGTTTCGCGCTATAGCCAACAGCAACGGGTCAAAAACGTGTTACAAGCCAATGGCGTGTTGGACGGACAAGGTAAAGCCGGAAAATTTACTAAAGCTCCTACCAAAGAAGAAGCCGAAACCCTCACTTCGAGTATTGATTACCTTTATAGATATCATGGGGCATCTGCTATACAAACCTTCTTCACACAGGACATCAATGCAATGGTTGAAGCCGATACTTTTCACACCATTCATCCGCCAACGTTGGCTTTCCAATGGTTGGGCTTAGACACACTTAGTTACCCGTCTGCTAACGTCCAAAGTTACTCCTATTATGTTCAGGAAACCGATGCCGTACCGGTTGCCGGATATGATTTGTTGTTAAGCAATATCGTTGCCGATTTGTATGACCGTAGTGCCGATGGTGCCCAAAACAAGCCTGTCAAGAATTTTATGTTCCAAGAGAAAAGCTACTCCATTGTCCAAAACTCTTCAAACGGCAGCCTTTTGCTGTTAGAAGGCGCGACTATTTTATGGCAAGCCAATCTCGACAGTCTGGCACAGGCATTGAATACAAAGCATGGTCAATTCCCTCCGCCACTTGCCCAAAGCGAATTGATCTTACAGAGCAATGCCAAGCAAAAGGTAAATGTACAAGTGCTTATCACTAGCTTGAGTGCTAACAAACCGACTGAAGGCAAAATGCTAACCACCTATTTTTCGGGATTTATTCTGATAGATTTCCCATAACCACACCAAGCTGCCCACAATAAACCATCCTTTCAGGAATGGACTAAGCAGGTTGAAGAAGCACCGGTTTTATGCTTTTTTATCCCCAATTCTTGTATCTTTGCCACACTTTTAACAAAGGGAGGTAAGGAGTGTTCTCTAGACAGGTATTGCTCCATTTATAATTGCCGTCTATGATGACCTGCTTCCCGTTCCAAACTTTGTATTAACCGCTATGACCTCTGCCGACCAAACCGATGCAACCCTTAAATCTACAATACTTATACTCAAAGATTATTTCTTGGAGTATCTCCGCAAGTGGTATATATACTTGCTTATTGGTGGGTTGTTTGTAGGATATGCTTATGTAAAAGCCAAGAAAAGACCTACTACGTATACCGGTGTCATTACCTTTATGACCACCGCCGATTCGCCTACGCGGTTTTCGGGCATTTTGCAATTGGCAGGGCAATTGGGCATTAACACCGGTTCGGGCAGTGAGGTGAAATCGGAAAAGATATTGGAACTGCTGTCTTCTAAATACATCGTCTATTCCACGATGCTAAAGAAAGTGGAGGTAAACGGTAAAACAGAATTCCTGTTCAATCATTATTTAGAGCAATTTAAAACATTGGATGATTTGGTAAAAACCGATACCAGCCTGCAAAACTTTAAGTTCACCTCTGCCGATTTAAACGATTTCTCTTTTAAAGAAAACAAAGTTGCGACACATATTTACAAGGAAATTTTTGAGTATTACCTGTCCACCAACATCAGCCAAAACGGGATTATGCGAGCAGAATGTACCAGCATTTCCGAGCCGTTTTCAAAAGAATTTACGGGAGAATTGGTAAAAACATTGAGCGACTATTACATCAAAAAAACCGTTGAACAAGAATATCAGGCATACCGCTTGATTGAGAAAAGAGTCGATTCGCTCTATCGGTTACTCATTGGCAGAGAAAACGCATTGGCAGATTGGATTGACAATCACCGAAACGCTTTAAGAGCCGGTACCCTTTCCGCTTCGGTGATGATGCAACAAACTCGACTTGAAAGCGAAGCGGAAGTATTGAGTGTGATGTACTCCGAAGCAGCAAGAAATCGCGAAATTGCCAAAATGAACTTGGTAGCCGGCACTCCCGTCATCCAAATTATTGACTTCCCCACCTACCCGCTTCCCGAAAAAAGGCCAAGTGCATTGATGCCTTCCATCTTAGCCTTATTAACTGCCGGGGTATTGCTGACCGTAGCCATAACCCTCAATAAATTGATTCGAGATGCTTTTTCCACTTAACCGGTTCATCAACCTTTCTTGAACAAATTGACTTAAATCATTGTAATACATCGGTTATCTGCCGATATTTGAGGCACGAAACTCATTTATTCCGAAATTAAATACAACAAATATGCTTATTACAGACGACAGAACCATCAGCGATATTCAAGCCGAATTTCAAAAAAAATTCCCTTACCTCAAAATAGAGTTTTATGCCGCCCCTCACGAAGAAGGCGAAGTGTCATCTGACAGAACACTTTTAGATGCTGACAAAACATTAGCAGAAGTGAGAACTGCCACAAATGCCGGAGAATTAAGTATCAACGCACACCTAAAGGTTAGCACCTTGGAGGGCAATTTTAGAGACATTTATGGATTAAATGTACAGGTTTTCAGACGCTCGCGCAAAATTTGGTTGCAAACCACCGCTACCGATGAGTGGACACTTGCCGAACAAAACGACTTGGGAGAAGAAACGGGGCAGTTCGATTAAACTTGTTTTTGGAAGATGGGCTACCTCATCCTTTCAAACGAGATAATATCTCGTATTTTCTAAATCATCAATTCCATTCACAAGAACGCCAGATTAAAACCGGTTGGGAAACATTCTTACAGGGATAACGAATCGGGAAGGGTAAACCTATGCCAATAGCATGAAGCATTTAGTAACTGTTGCGATACTTTTGTGTGGATGTCTTTTTTTTGCCTGCAAACCTAATACTGCAACAGTAGTCCCTTCAACTATTATTCCGAGAGATAGCATGGTAGCTATTCTGATAGATATTCATTTGGCCGAATCTATGATACAAAATATCCGGCGCGATAGAGATACCACTCGATATGCTACCATTCAAGACTACTATCAAATCATCTTTAAGCAGCATCAAATTAGCGAAGAGCAATTTAAAGAAGCCTTTATCTATTACAGCAAGGACATTGAGCAATTCGATGCCATGTACGAAGACATGCAAATCCGGCTGAGTAAAATGGAAGAAGAGGCCAAGGTGGAGTAACTATTCCTTGTTGAGCATTTCAAAAACTGCGGCAACCGTTTTGGGTGCATTTCCGGCAAACAGTTTATTCCCGATGATAAAAACTGGGCGTTTCAAGAACGTGTAATGTGTGAGTATTAACCTTTTGAAATCCTCTTCGGTCAATACTTGGGCAGATAGTTTCTGCTCCTTATACAACCTTGCCACCTTGCTGAACAACGCTTCGTAACTTCCCGAAAGTTGGTACATTTCTTCCAATTGGGTAGCTGTAATTGGTTGCGTTTTAATGTCTTGGCATTCAAACTCATCACCGATACCCAATTGCTTAAATATCTTTTTACCGGTATCGCAAGTGCTGAGGTAATATACTTTTTTGTGCATGATGTTTGAAATCGTTTTAAGAAAAACGATTTCAATGTACTAATGTTCGATATTCTATTCTTCTGTGAAAGAAATTGCTTTAAGGAAAAGAGTGTTCTATACTGTCAGCATTTCCGAAGTTTCCAAAAATACTTACCTTTGTAAAATTTTTAAAACATTCCGACAATACAATTATAGCCTTTAGAATATGCAGGAACTAAGTAAAACCTACAATCCCGAAACAGTAGAACAAAAATGGTACGATTACTGGAAAGAACAAGGGATTTTTAACGCCACACCGGACGAACGTCCTCCTTATACCATTGTCATCCCTCCGCCAAATGTTACCGGAGTGTTGCACATGGGGCACATGCTCAACAACACCATACAAGATATTCTCATCAGGCGCGCCCGAATGAAGGGGTTCAACGCTTTATGGGTTCCGGGTACGGACCACGCAAGTATTGCTACCGAAGCGAAAGTGGTTCAAATGCTTAGGGCACAGGGTATTAAAAAATCAGACCTCACCCGCGAGGAATTTCTAAAACATGCATGGGAATGGACCAACAAATATGGCGGCATCATTCTTCAACAATTAGAAAAACTGGGGGCTTCTTGCGATTGGAATCGCACGCGGTTTACCATGGATCCTGCCTATTATCGCGCCGTGATTAAAGTATTTATTGACCTTTACAACAAGGGTTATATTTACCGTGGTTTGCGCATGGTAAACTGGGACTGTGAAGCACTTACCGCCGTGTCAAACGAAGAAGTTCAATATGCCGAAAATGGCGAAAAATCTTTCCTCTACTCTTTCCGATATGAAATCAAAGATAGTCCGGGGGAGTATATCATCATTGCTACTCAACGACCAGAAACCATTATGGGCGATACCGCAATTGCCGTTAACCCTACCGATCCGCGTTTTGCCCATTTGGTGGGTAAAACCGCATTGGTACCCCTTATCAACCGACCTATCCCCATTATTGCCGATGATTATGTGGATATTGAGTTTGGAACGGGTTGCTTGAAAGTTACTCCTGCGCACGACCCTAACGATTACGAAATAGGATTGCGCCATCAACTGCAAGTGATAGACACCATCAACTTGAACGGCACACTCAACGAACTTTGTGAATTGCCTCATTATGTTGGCTTAGACCGGTTTGAAGTGCGCAAACGCATCATCAAAGAATTGGAAGAAAAAGGACACTTAGTTGGCAAAGAAGATTACGTTGCACGCATCGGACGCTCAGAAAGAACAGGCAGTGTGGTTGAGCCTAAACTATCTTTGCAGTGGTTCATCAAAATGAAAGACATTTCGCAAAGAGCCTTGGCGGCAGTCGAAAACGATGAGGTTCAACTCATTCCTTCTAAGTATAAAAATACCTACCGCCACTGGATGGAAAACGTTCGGGACTGGTGTATCAGCCGTCAACTTTGGTGGGGACATCGAATACCGGCTTATTACTATGGTGAAGGAGAGAACGATTATGTTGTTGCCGAAACACCCGAAGAAGCACTTGCTTATGCCAAAGATAAAAGCGGTAACCAAAACCTGACATCAGAAAACCTTCGCCAAGAAGAAGATGTATTAGATACATGGGCCTCTAGTTGGCTATGGCCTATTGCTGTTTTTGACGGATTTGAAGAATACGACCTTAAAACGCAACAATTTACCGCCCCCAATGCCGACCTGAACTACTACTACCCTACCAATGTATTGGTTACAGCACCCGAAATCTTGTTCTTTTGGGTGGCGCGTATGATTATTTCCGGTTACGAATATACCGGTAAACGCCCATTTAAAGATGTTTACCTGACTGGCATCGTTCGGGATAAGCAAGGACGTAAAATGTCGAAGTCGCTCGGAAACTCACCCGAACCGCTCGAACTCATCACTAAATATAGTGCAGATGGCGTTCGTGTTGGCATGTTGTTCTCCTCTCCTGCCGGAAATGATTTACCATTTGACGAAAAACTCTGCGAGCAAGGACGAAATTTTACCAATAAAATATGGAACGCCCTGCGTTTGGTTACCGGTTGGCAGATAACAGATGGCAACAACCCCGATATTCAACCTGTTTTGGAATGGTTTGAAAGCAAACTCAACCAAACCATCACCGATTTAGACAACCTATTCGAGCAATACCGATTGTCGGAAGCATTGAAAACGCTGTATAGCTTTGTTTGGGACGACTTTTGTTCAGTCTATCTGGAGTTGGTTAAACCCGATTACGAACAACCCATAGACCGCAATACATACCAAGCCACTATTGGTTTTTTTGAGCAGGTGGTCAAATTGCTCCACCCTTTTATGCCATTCATTACCGAAGAAATATACCATCACCTCAGCCCTCGCAATGAGGCTGACAGCATTAGTGTTTGCCCTTATCCGGTTGCAGGTGAGGTGAACGAACAGGCTATACTTAGGGGGGAAAAGGTAAAAGAATTGCTCACCAAAATAGGCGGCATCCGAAACAACCTACAACTCAAACAACGCGACCCACTTAACCTTCATGCCAAGGTAACCGATGAGTCGGTTTATGCCTCTTTTGTATCGTTGATAGAGAAAAAGGCATTTTTATCCGGCTTCTCCTTTACCCATGTCGATGTGCCCAATACCGTATCTTTCCTAATAGATACCGACACTTTTTACATAGAAGCCGAAAACCAAATTGATACTGCTGCCGAGCGCGAGCGGCTGCAAAAAGAAATCCAATACTACGAAGGGTTTATCAAATCGGTGGCGGGAAAACTCAGCAATGAAAAATTTGTGAACTCTGCTCCTGAAGCGGTGGTAAACAAAGAACGCCAAAAATTGGCGGATGCCGAACAAAAAATGGCTTCCATGCAAGAAGCACTTGATAAATTGGGCGAGGATTAGAATTAGAGGAAAACCTATTGGGCATTACTTCACCGAAGCAGTGAACAGATTGTCATTTTGCAGGGTAATTACTCCTTCAAACATAAAATCGAGCAAGGAACGACGGGCATTGCGCTCTGATGTGCGCCAATGTTGGGCATACTCAACAGGGGTGATGCTTTGGTGCTCTTCCAAATATTGGAGCAACTCTGACTTCCGGTGTTCGTATAGGTTACTCCGTTGTAGTCCGTTCAATTCACCATTTAACAACACCTCGTTAATGAGGGCTGTTGGAACGACACATTTATCGGTTATTCGCACATATATTTGTTGCTGCCCGTCTTTGTCAATGGCAAAATGGGGTTTTTGTTGGCTTTCTTCCACATAGGCCACCAACAGCGTTTTACCGTTCATTTCTATTTCGTCGAATTTGATTTCTATGGGCGGATGGCAAAACTGGGAGGCGGCTTTTTCTAACAAATACATTTCGCCGCCGGCCTCTACACCTATCACATGCCCTTTATCACCCACCCCAACTAAAAACTTACCACCTCTGCTATTGGCAAAAGCGACTATGGCGCGAGCTATTTTTGGAGGGGAGGTGATGTTTTGCTTAAAATCGAGTTGCGGACCCTCGCCCTCCAAAAGCCATTGGTTGATTTTACTTCGGGTAACCATGATTTTAAAGAATAACTTTTGGGGAATGGAAAAAAAATGCCGTTGCCACAATTAGGGCTAAGTAGTCAACAACGTCAACATTAACTGCAACAATCCTATTAAGAAGCCAAGCACCCCACCCACAAGTTCAATAAACTTAAACTCTTTGGACAGAATGGCAAACAAAATGGATTCCAACTTTTCGTTTGAAAAATTGGCAACTTTATCATAGACGATACTTTCTACGTTTAAGTTTTTTTCTGCTTTGGTAATATAGGCATCAATGAGTTTAGGCACCACTTCGTCAATTTCGGCCATGGCATTAACCTTAAATTGCTGCTTTATTTTTTCGGTTACAAAAAATGAAAGCATGGGATATAAGGTTGGAAATTTTATCCACAAAAACTCATCTAATTTATTGTTCACCGCATCCTTCACATCAATCAAAGAATGCGGGTCTGTAAGTTTATTTTTGATTTCGTCAAAGGAGATGAGTTCTTTAGAAACAATTTGCCCCAAACGCTCGGCAAGCAATAGTTTCCTTTTAGGGAATACTCCTTGAAACTCAAAAAACAAAAATTTCTTTTTCTCTTTAGGGTGGAACAACATTTTAACGGCCACCCAATTGGTCAACCAACCAATAAAAGCCGCAATAAACGGAAGCGTATATATCATTTTTGGGTTTATTAAAATTAATGTCTTCTCTCATTGGGAAGAATTGCTGTCTTGCTAAAGACGTACAGCTACTAAACAGTTACATTCTTTGTAAGAACAACACAAAGAAATATTGGTTAACAAAAGAAATATTTTAAACTGCCTGCCCGCCTTTTTTCAATACCTTTCCAACAAGACGACACTTAACAACACGAAATAAGTACCATAAATTGTTTTGTTATTACAAAGTGTGCTGTCATTCATTTGCTCCTACTACCCTCCCATCGCTCTGTTTAGGAACTCGTTCAGGGGTTTCAAAGCCCTGCAAGCGGCTTCTATTTGGTCTAAAAAACCGGGGTGGGTTACTTGTGCATTGGTAAATTGGTGGGAGGCTACATAGCTTGTGTATTGAAGGAGGGAGATATGGGGATGGTCTTTGGGATAGCCTTTGGGGGCTGTTTTGAGTTTATAATCATCCAATTGATTGAACTGGGTGATAAAATCGGGGTGTTGAATGATTGCTAAGAACTCAGGGGTATGGTAATCTATTTCTTGTCGAACCATTTTGATTTGCGGAGTGGGTAACATATACGCCCCGCCACCCAAAAAACTTTGGTCTTCGGGTTCGATGTGCAGGTAATAACCACACATCGTTGATTTTTTACCGCCGCCGGTGATATATGCCCCCATATTGGTTTTATACGGCTCCTTGTTGGGTGAAAATCGCACATCTCTGTAAATTCTAAACAGGCAATCTTTGGCATTGAGTTGCCCGATAGACGAATCAAATTTTGCCAATCTGGGAATGAGTTGGGCGACCAACTGCTCTACATCGGCTTTGGCCTGTTCATAAGCAGGTTTGTTGGCATTGAACCATTCGCGGTTATTATTCTCTTTCAGCGAACGCAAAAAGTCTATTGTGCTTACTTGCAACATAATTAATAGAGTGGTTTGAAGTGAGGAAAAATGAGGAAGTCTTGTAAAAACAAACCCCTATTTGTTTTTGGAGTTGTCTTCTTTTGGAGTAGCATTTGGTGGGGCATTCAATCCCCAATCAACGTCTTTCAGCAAGTCAATTCCTGCTTTTATGTGATGGGGTGCTTCGTTAACTTGATCTCGAAGCGGGTCTAATGAAACATCAGACATGCCAATGGCTTTACCGATTTGCTCTACGCCGGATAAAATATCGCTCATTGGGGTAACAATGTCAATGGCTTTACCTTGCACCACCAGTTTTCCCTCATCCACCGCAACATCCATGTTTTTTAGGTCGCTTTGCATTTGCCAAAGTTCCTGCATAGCAGCCGTTTTAATGGAATCCAATTTTTGCCAAACAGACTTTGAAAAGGTATCGGCGGGTATATCGGCGGTTTTTTTGTCTGTTGTTTGTGCGTAACAGGTTGCCGTGTTGACGAAGGAGAAAAGCACCCAAAAAAGCAGTACAACAAAGTATGCTAAAGAGGTTGGTTTCATGGCTTACATTCTTTAAGAGGTTTCCGATGCATTTATTTTGGGGTACATAGTTCTATTCATCGGATAGAAAGTAGTACTTTGTGCTCTATATGTTAACGCAGGGTTCTTATGTGGTTAATTGCCCAACAAAGTTAGTCAGATTATTGAAATGTTGATATGCCTTATGGGTTTTTAACACCCTGTTCATCCTTGCACCTTCATTTATTTATGTCAAACAATACAGTAGTCGTTAGGTCTAAATTGCCGCATATCGGCACGACCATTTTTACCGTGATGTCTGCACTTGCCAACGAACATCGTGCCATCAATCTTTCGCAAGGGTTTCCCGACTTTGATAGCCCTTCGCAACTGACTGATTTGGTTTACCAATACATGCAAAAAGGCTTCAACCAATATGCCCCGATGGCCGGATTGCATGGTTTACGCGAACAAATCGCTCAAAAAGTACACCAACTTTATAATTTCTCCCCAAATCCGGAAACGGAAATCACCATTACCGCAGGAGGCACACAAGCCATTTATACGGCTATCACCGCTTTGGTCAACGAAGGTGATGAGGTAATGGTGTTCGAGCCTTGTTATGATTGTTATGTGCCGGCCATCAGGCTTTGTGGGGCAATCCCTGTTCATATTCCGCTGCAATTGCCTGATTACAGCGTCCCTTGGGATTTGGTTAAAAAAATGCTCAACGGGCGCACCCGTATGATCATACTCAACACGCCGCATAACCCTACCGGTGCTGTATTTAGTGCCGCCGATTTGCAAGAATTGCAACATTTGGTTGCCGGGACTGATATAATCCTACTGAGTGATGAGGTGTATGAGCATGTTATTTTTGACGGGAAACGCCACGAAAGTATCCTGCACTATCCCAAATTGAGGGAGCGCAGTGTGGTGGTTTTTTCGTTTGGTAAAACGTTTCACAATACCGGATGGAAAGTGGGTTATGCCATTGCTCCCGATTATTTGACCCGCGAAATACGTAAAGCTCATCAATTTATCGTGTTTTCGGTCAACACACCCTTGCAATATGCTTTGGCGGATTATCTGAAAAGTCCCGATAAGTACCTCAACCTATCGGCATTTTACCAACAAAAACGCGACTATTTTTTACAGCTTTTGCAAGGCAGCCGTTTTAGTTATACTCCTGCTGCGGGGTCTTATTTTCAGCTGTTGCATTACGATGCCATTTCTGATGAAAGAGACACCGATTTTGCGGTACGGTTAACGAAAGAAGTGGGCGTGGCGGCCATTCCTGTTTCAGTGTTTTACAACCAACCTGAACAGGTCAACCAAAAAGTGCTGCGGTTTTGTTTTGCCAAAAAAGACTCCACCCTTGAACAAGCTGCCGAAAAATTGTTGAAAGTATAAACCTAACCCACCCTGCTCATGAATCATTCCGATATGTTGCAAATCACCCTTGTGCAGCCCGACATCTTATGGGAAGACATCCCCGCTAATCTGTTGCAATATGACCAACTATTGGATGGGCTGACAACCGATATTGTTCTGTTACCGGAAACCTTCAGCACGGGGTTTACCATGAACGCATCTGCTGTTGCAGAAACCATGTACGGGCGTACCATTCAATGGATGTCAGAAAAAGCACGGTTGCTAAACAGTGTTATTGCCGGCAGTTTAGTCGTCAAAGAAGATAATCACTACCACAACCGGTTTATATGGATGCAACCCTCCGGCGACTTTTATAGCTACGACAAACGCCATTTGTTTAGGATGGGCGGTGAGCAAGAGGTTTATACGCCCGGACACCAACAACTCGTAATTCCCTATAAGGGTTGGTTCATCATGCCTTTGATCTGTTACGATTTGAGATTCCCCGTTTGGAGTCGTCAAACCTCAGAACAACCGTATGACCTGCTCCTCTATGTGGCCAACTGGCCGCAAGCAAGAAATTACGCTTGGACACAACTGCTAAGGGCGCGAGCCATCGAAAACCTTGCTTATGTAGCAGGGGTCAACAGGGTGGGGGTTGATGGTTCGGGGGTTTACCACAGCGGCAACAGCGCATTGCTCAACTACAAGGGGGAAGAAATTTGGACACAAGCCGATGCCATAGCAGTAAGCACACATACCCTATCCTTAACCGATTTAAAACAATTCCGGCAACAGTTTCCGGCACATTTAGATGCCGATGGGTTTAGTTTGGCCTTCTAATAAATGTTAATGAACTTGATTTTAAAAACTTAGCAGTCAATCCCGGCATAGTGTTTAGGATTTAAGAACCATACCCTGTTAACCGGTTTTCATATAAATCGCTAATGGGGAAAATCAATTCATAATCGTTCCAATTTAAGTTCCCGTTTTCAATTTTGTATTCAGTGAATAGTGCTTCATCCAAGTATTTCCGGATTGAAGGATGTACTGAATGTTCTAAAAACGGCTTAAAATCAACCACCTTATCTTCATTCGTGTTGAAACATATTCTGATGACATAGTCGCCAATATATTTTGCCTCTAGTATGCTCAATTCATTTGTAGAAACGTTTTCTGTATAATCCACTGTTATTTTCATGGTTATTTCAATTTTTTAGTTATTCTTTCAAATTCTACACCTCTATGATAAACGAAAAAGTCAACCCATTTTTGTACAATTTGGTTGGCATAAACTTCTAAAAAGTCTTTCAGGTTTTTTAAATCTTTACCTTTTAGTGGTTTTCTACCTTTCACAGTCTTTATTTTGATTTCGATTATTTCGCCGTTTTTAATATAAAATTCAGCTTTGCTTTCGAACTCTCCTTGCAGTCCATGAACATGAATAGGCTCATGTTCATTTGAATAGAACATAATGATGAGTCCTAAATATTCATAAATTTTTGGGCATAATCCATTATTGGGATGGCGGTATTATTTACCAATGCAAAACACTATTCGATTTTCCTTTTATTTAAGCGAAGATACTTCATTTGTGAATAATAGATTCATTTTTAGTTGAGAATTTAAATCATACCACACCTTCGGCGTTTGAAACAGGGATAATGCCGTTTTTTTACCGTCATGCCATCCTTTCAGGATTATTGTTTCACGAGTTTAGAACGGTTTATGATGCAAAATGAAATCGTCATTGGCATAAAACTTCTGCCGGCGATAAGTTCGGGAAGATGTTTGTGGGGACACAAACATCGGCGCACAGCAACTAACGGAACTTAACAACAAAGCATCTGTTAATAGGTGAGTAGTTCATTTGCAAAGGGGGTTGATTCATAAGATAGGCAGGTAAAAGTTATCCTTACTCAGCCGCACATCAATGTGAAACTGCCTAAAATCAAAGTCACCCGAATCAGATAGTCCGATAAACGGAGTGAGCAATGGCATAAAACCCCCTGAGTTGGGACTAAAAAATGCAAAGAATAGACACTATCTCCCGTTTCCAACCCTCTTTTTCAATTTTCTAAGATACTTTTTCATTTTTCCTATACACTTTTTGACTTTTCCTATACACTTTTTCGCTTTTCCTATACACTTTTTGACTTTTCACCGGCCCGAGTGCGTTTTCCTATACACTTTTCCAATTTTCCTATACACTTCTTGGCTTTTCCTATACACTTTTTGACTTTTCCTATACACTCTTTGGCTTTTCCTACACACTTTTTCAAATTTCCTATACACTTTGACCAAATCGTACCCTCATTTTGATTTTTCCTATACACTTTTCCAATTTTCCTATACACTTTTCAATTTTTCCTGTACACTTTTTCAAATTTCCTATACACTTTGACTTTTTCGGGTAGCAAACAGCACTTTTCAACCCGCAGTCTGTGTTCCCGAGTACCTATCCGTTCGACCAACACCATCATTTAGGGTGGGAAATTTGACTTTCCAGCATAAACAATATCAACAATCATATTACCGAAACAGTACAAAAACTTCTTTTGCAAAAGAAACTGCCTGTTCCCCCCACGAAACACGGAAAAAGTCTCCTTCAGGGGATTTAGGGGTAAACCGGCTTGCCCATTCAAGAATTATCCACTACCTTCGATGGGAAGGGAATAATTCTCAGTATAACGGCAAAGAACTGAACCAAGATTTCGGTTTGCATTGGATGGGTTTTTAGGCATGTTGTTCAAGGGAATTTAGGGATAATGATGCCATGTACGGAGAAGACAAATAAAAAACCCCATCTCTCAAAAACAGAGGACGGGGTTTTTATGCTACTATTGTAGTGATAAGCTAAACACAGATTGCATTTACTCCTGTATTGGTCGCAACCCGAATTTACCCATGAATTTGCGGTATAGGGCTTTTTGTTTATTATCCAAATCAATTTGGCGGCCTTGGATAAAAGCATACTCGACAAGACTGCTGCGCATGTCTAAAACATCGCCTTTAGAAATAATGAGCGTAGCGTCTTTTCCCTGTTCTAAAGAACCTACGGATTGTTCAATGCCCAGAATTTTGGCAGCGTTCAAGGTAATGGCACTGAGTGCCTGTTCTTTCGTCAGTCCAAAGGCGGCGGCGGTACCTGCTTGAAAGGGCAGGTTGCGTTGTTGCCAATAACCGTCATAGCCTGCTCCTATGGTGATACAATACGGAATGCCCGCATCTTGCAGCAGTTTGGGCAAACGGTAGGGCAGGTCAAAATCTTCGTCTTCGCGGTTGGGTAAACTGTGGGTTTGGTTGACAATCACCGCTACTCTGTTTTCTTTGATCAAGTCGGCAACTTTCCACGCATCAGTACCGCCCGATATAACCAACTGAACACCATAACTTTTGGCAAAATTGACCACATCTACTATCTCTTTGACATAGTTAACATTGACGTACAGTTTTTTGGTGCCGGAAAACAAGCCACACATCGCCTCCATTTTAAGGTTTGCTTCCGAATGATTTTTCGACTGACAGTAGGCTTTAGCTTCTTCAAAAAATGCCTTAATCATGTCCACTTGTTCGCTATATTTTTCGTTGGGCTTGATGCCGCCTTGCTCTGCCCACCAACCTTCGAAGGTAAACATTTGCGACCAATTGAGCCAAATACCGTCGTCGGCCTTAGTGGTGGCATCTTCCCAGTTCCAAGCATCCAATTGTACAATCGAAGATTGCCCACTGATAATGCCGCCTTGCGGGGTGATTTGTGCCATCAACAATCCGTTAGAGCGCAAGGTGGGAAGCACTTCGGAGTCGGTGTTATAGGCAATGATGGAACGCACATTGGGGTTCAAGTCGCCCGTTTCGTTTCGGTCTTGGGTAGCTCGAACAGCGGCAATTTCGCTCAACCCCAAGGCGGTTGCAGCCGCTATAAGGCCTGGGTAAACGTGCTTACCGTTGATGTCAAATATTAGCGCATCACGGGCATCTACTTTTAAGGTGCGTCCGTCTCCGATGGCGGCAATTTTACCCCCATCCAACACAATCACGCTGTTTTCTATGACTTGACCGTTGCCTACGTGGGCAATCCCGCCGGTCAATACTATTTTTTGGGCTTGAACCGGTGCCGGTACAGGCACTACGGGCCCTTGTGCAAAAGTGGTGGCGGTAAAAAGGAAACCGACAAGGAAGTATGATATAATTAATTGAATGTTGTTCATTGTATTTTTATGTGTAAGTGGTAAGGAGTAAGGAATAAGTTGTAAGGCGTAAGTAGTAATCTTATGTCTAAAGTCTTTTGTCTTTCGTCTTAAGTCTTTGTCTTACGTCTTTTGTCTAAAATCTAATGAGCATTTTCCTCTTGATGATAAAAATCAACCTGTTCGTGGTCATCTAAGTCATCGCAGTGGTAGAGGCGTTTTTTGGTAGGCATGGGTTTTTGTGTGTCGCCGCCTTTTGCTTTCTCGTCCAACATCTTTTGGATAAGCCGGTTGCGTTCTTGGGCAATCTGCACTCTGATTTGACCGTCTTGTTGGAGATCAAAATACTTCACCCCGTCCACATAAGTTTGTATGGGTTGGGCATAGATAGACAACGGATTGTCGGACCAAAGCACGACATCGGCATCTTTACCTTTCTTGATACTACCCACACGGTTATCAATGCGAAGCATTTTGGCCGGATTCAGCGTAACAAATTTCCATGCTTCTTCTTCACTTATCCCGCCGTATTTTACCGCTTTGGCAGCCTCTTGATTTAGACGGCGCGCCATTTCTGCATCATCGGAGTTGAAACCGGTTACCACTCCCATGCTGCTGAGAATAGCTCCGTTGTGAGGTATGGCATCTTGTACTTCGTATTTATAAGCCCACCAATCGGAAAAACTGGAGGCTGCCACACCATGCTGTTTCATCTTATCGGCCACTTTATACCCTTCGAGAATATGGGTAAAGGTGTTTACCTTAAACCCAAACTGTTCGGCTACACGCATGAGCATGGTAATTTCAGACTGCACGTAGGAGTGGCACGTGATAAAGCGTTTGCTCTCCAAGATTTCGAGCAAGGTTTCTAATTCAAGGTCGCGCCGGATGGGTTTGGCATTGGGTGCTTTTTTAGCACTTGCAGCGGCTTTTAGGGCGTTGCCGTATTCTCTTGCGCGGGTAAAAGCATCTATATACACCTGCTCTACACCCATTCTTGTTTGGGGGAAACGGGTGGTGTTAAAGTCGCCCCAGTTGCTTTGTTTTACGTTTTCGCCTAATGCAAACTTGATGAAACCGGGGGCACCCTCAAATTTCAGACTTTCGGGATTAAGTCCCCAACGAAGTTTTATTAAAGAGGCCTGCCCGCCAATTGGGTTGGCCGAGCCGTGTAGTTGTTGAACGGTCGTTACCCCGCCGGCAAGGTGGCGGTAGATATTAATATCGTCCGAATTGACCACCGTAGCGATACTCACCTCGGCACTGCTGGCTTGCGTGCCTTCGTTCACGCCCTTGCTAATAGCAATATGCGAGTGTTCGTCAATGATGCCGCAGGTAAGGTGTTTACCGGTTGCATCCACTTGGTCGGCATCTTTAGGAGCGGTCAGGTTTTTTCCGATGGCAGAAACTTTACCGTTTTGTATTAACACATCGGTATTGGGGAGAATACCATCGGCTTCGTTGGTCCAAACAGTGGCATTTTTAAAGAGCACTGTTTTGGCTTGCGGGCGTTCTGTCCAACCATAAGCGGTAAAGGGGTAGGTGATAGAACCGAGTACTTCCGGTTTTTCGGGCTTTTTGGGGTCTTTAGAATCTTTATCGTCCGGTTTGTCGGTTTGCAAGGCGGTAGAGTCGTTCTTAGCCTCGTTTTTATCATCCTCTACTTTTTTAGGCGCATCGCCGGTACGGGTAGCGTTCCATTCTATCCATTTACCGTTGGCATCGGTGCCGCTTCCTTTCCACGACCTATCCTCCGGGCTGACCCAACCGCTTAAACGAACAACGCCTTTTCCGAGTTTGTCTTGGTTAAGGCTGTCTTTATCGGTACTGAAATAAAGGGAAATACCCAAATCTTGAAGCGTATGTTTGGTGTCAATCGTTTTGGTGGTATCAGCCAATTTGATGCTCATTTTGCTCATTTCGGGTGTGCCGCTAACTTGCAAGTTGTAGGAAACACCGGCAACATTGAGATTGAAAGTGCCGGTAATATCGGCTATGTTCCACGTTTTAACGGCAAACCGTTTGCCGTTAATCCAGTTTTCGTGCAAGGTGGTTTTTTCGTCAAAAATTGATTTAGCACTGATGATAAAGTTGGCTAATTTACCTTTTTCAAGGCTGCCAACGGTGTTGTAAACCCCCAACATATTGGCAGGGTTGTAGGTCAACGCTTTGAGGGCATCTTCTTCGCTTAGTCCGCGTTTGATGGCTTTGCGCAAGTTTTTGGCAAACTGCCCCATGTCTTTTAGGCCATAAGTCGTAAAAGCGATGTTCATACCTGCTTTGACGAGCAATGAAGGATTGGAGGGAGCAAATTCCCAATGCTTCATTTTTGATAGCTCAACGTTCATGGCATCAAAGGGGTTTTCCACATCGTAGGCATCGGGAAAATTGAGCGGCAGAATGAAACTTGCGCTGGTTGCTTTCACCTCGTCCAAACGTTGATATTCGCTTCCGTCACCTTTAATGAGGTACTGTATGCCAAATTCATCGCCTATTTTATCGGCCCGCAATGCTTCGAGGTTATCTCCAACTTCAAAGATTTGGGGTATAGTTTGCAGCTTGTTCCAAGCATCAAGCGAGAGGTTGAGTTCTGCCAAATCGGGCTGTGCTTTGGCATACCATAGGGCATCGTAATAAGTCTGTCGAAGCAAGGCAATCACCCCCATTTGAGAACTGGGGTAGTCTTGTCGCGAACTGCCTTTGGAAAAAGAGTAATGCGCCGATGATTTGTCTTTCACAAACAACTCATTGGGTTTTCCTTCACCCAGTGTTACGAGTGCCCCACTGCCGCGTGCAATGCCGTCTGTTTGGTGAGTCAGCACCGTTCCAAAACCGGATTCGCGAAACTCTTTGGCGCGTTTGGCATCGGGGTTAAAGCTGTCTGCGGCGTTAAATTCCGGCTTGATGGCTTCGTTCCAGTTGAACGCCCCTTTCGTGTTGCTCTCGGTTTGTGGGCCAAAATCCCCGCGTCCGCCTTCTCGCTTAGGCAATTCGGGCATCCCGTAATTGGTGTAGGGGTCAATAAAGGAAGGGTAAATAAACTTGCCCTTTGCATCAATCACCACCGCCCCTTCGGGGATGCTGAGGTTTGCTCCCACGGCTTCCACCAATCCTTTTCGGATAATAAGGGTAGCGTTTTCAATTTTTTTATTGTAATGCGTAAAAACGGTCGCGCCGGTAATGGCATAAAGCCCTTCCCGTTCGTCTCGCACACCATTTGCGTTTTGGGTAAAGGTCGGCTGCGCATATCCTGTTGCGAAATTGGCCAGTAGGACAGCCATTACCGAGAAAAAGGTAAAGAGTTGTTTCATATTATGTTGATTGTGTGTTAGTTGATTCGGACGGTGTCAGTGAGTTTGCTTAATCTCGTTACCCGTAAATAGCGTGCTTGGTTTCGTTTAACTCCTTTAATTCATAAATTGACTTTGCTTTCTATTCACCATCTCTATGCTCTTCCAATTATGAACAAGCAAACTCAAACTGCCATTGCTGACAAACCGCAAAAATAACGACTTACGGCAATTTATGGAGATAAACCGTCCGCTAAATAGGCAAGGAGTTGTTTATTTTACCTTTTTTAACAAAAACACGCCCGTTTGCCGGTATAAACCAATCGGCAACTTTACAATATGCGGCTAATTTGAAGGGTGAGACCCTGCTCGTATGTCTGTTTTGATGGAATGATGAGCATAATTCCAACTTGTTGCCCTTCACCAAATATCAAAGGTTACAGAAGTCTCTGATGACCAATACTAAACAGCATCACCTTAAAACGCTAACATTGACGAATGTTGATTGACAACTCCTCAATCTTATACCCTATTTTAGCGTTTTGAGGTGCAATTTGCTGCCCTGCAAGAACAGCTTGCGCCTGTGCAAAGAAGCAAAGCCCCCCTGCAAAGGAACAAAACACCCCTGCAATGGAGTAAAGTCCCCCGTGTTTTTGAAAATATCCAACCGACAAAAGTATTTGTTCCCCCGATTATACCCGAAAACACCTCTGCAATGAAGCAAAGCCACCTTGTTTTGGGGCAAAGCCCCCCTGCAAGGGTTTTTGATGCCTTTGTTTTATTTCAAAACGCCCCTGCAATGAAGCATTGTCACCCTGTTTTATCGAATTGTCAACTGACATGGGGGTTTTGTCAACCGTATAATTGGGTTGATTTCCCCTGTATTTGATGAGTATCATCATGACGAGGGGTGTTTAAATTTAATTTGGTTGATTGTTTTCGCTTGGAGGTGGGTGATTATTGATGGCGAGGGGGCTGTTTTTTTTAATGGAGGCAAAAAGAATCGTCTGCTCGTTTGTGGTGCATACATGGACGAATAGGCTAGGGCAGGCTTTATCGTCTGTGGGACACAGACCATGGCGAGCTAGTGATGGTAATGCGATCGAAATGCGATTCAAACCCCATAGGTTGGCAAACATATTGGGTTTGATCAACATGCTGCCTACTTAATTTCCGCCGTATAGTTGGGGGCTTCTTTGGTAATCTGTACATCGTGCGGGTGGCTTTCGCGCAAACCGGCACTGGTAATGCGCATGAACTTGGCATGTTGGCGCAGGGCTTCCAAAGAGCCGACACCACAATAGCCCATGCCTGCCCTTAGTCCCCCGATGAGTTGAAACACCGTATCTGCCAATGGTCCGTTATATGCTACTCGGCCTTCAATTCCTTCGGGCACTAATTTTTGCACATCGTCTTGAAAGTAGCGGTCTTTGCTGCCGCGTTTCATTGCCCCGATAGACCCCATGCCGCGGTAAACCTTGTAACGGCGGCCGTGATAGAGTTCGGTAGCACCGGGGCTTTCGTCGCAGCCCGCAAACAGGCTGCCGAGCATACAGGTTTGTGCGCCGGCGGCAAGGGCTTTGACAATATCTCCCGAATATTTGATGCCGCCATCGGCAATAATAGGAATCCCAAAGGGTTTGGCGGCTTCGGCACAGTTGTAAATGGCACTGATTTGGGGCACTCCTACGCCGGCAATGACGCGGGTGGTGCAAATAGAACCCGGACCTATTCCTACTTTAATGGCATCGGCACCTGCCCTTATCAAGGCTTCGGTACCCTCGCCGGTGGCTACATTGCCGGCAATGAGTTGCAGGTCGGGAAATGTTTTTTTAATCTGCCTGACTGTATCAATCACTCCCTTTGAATGTCCGTGAGCGGTATCAACCACAATCACATCCACGCGGGCATGATAGAGCGCGCTGACCCGTTCCATCGTATCGGCACCGGTGCCGACTGCTGCTCCTGCCAACAACCTGCCTTTGTTGTCTTTGGCGGCATTGGGGAAGCGGATGGCTTTTTCGATGTCTTTGATGGTGATGAGTCCGCACAACTGTTGGTTTTCATCTACCAACGGCAGTTTTTCAATTTTATAGCGCATCAATATATCCTGCGCCTGCTCCAAATTAGTGTTGATGGGTGCGGTAACGAGGTTTTCAGAGGTCATGACCTCGCGAATGGTTTTGGAATGGTCGGTTTCAAAACGGATGTCGCGGTTGGTGATAATGCCCACCAAGCGTCCGTTTTCGGTGACGGGAACGCCCGATATTTTGTACTTGGCCATGAGTTCGTTGGCTTCCGATACAAGTTTGTCGGGAGATAGATGGAAGGGGTTGCTGATGACCACATTTTGTGAACGTTTGACCCTGTCCACTTCTTCGGCTTGCTGTTCTTCCGTCATGTTTTTGTGAATAATGCCGATGCCGCCTTGTCTTGCCATCGCAATTGCCATAGCAGATTCGGTTACAGTGTCCATACCGGCACTAAGGAGCGGAATGTTTAAGAAGATGGAGGAGGTGAGTTGGGTCGTTACGGTAACGTCTTTGGGCAGTATCTCCGAGTACCCGGGAATGAGCAGAACATCGTCGAAGGTGAAACCTTCCTGAATGAGTTTGAGCATTTGCAAATAGTTTGCACGCAAATTTCCAACAAAAAACGGCCGTTTGCAAATTTAACAAGTTATTTTATTGTAAACACCGGATAATATGCCGAGAAGCGTGGTAAAACACCTGACCTGCATCGGAGTTTACCTCTAAGACAACTCTCCGCCAACCAATTGCGTTTCTATGAAAACATTTGTATCATTAGGTCAGTTCTTAATACGCAAATGCTATGCCCTTCATCCTAAACAGCCGACAAAGTCATTCGTTTTAAGGGTATTTACCCTAACTTGCAGGCAAAATAGCGTTCCCATTTATTGGCTTATTTCCAAAGCTCCCCCTCTACTATGCGCAGTTTCTTATCGCTTTTTCTATTCGTTTTTGTATCGCAATTGCTCACGGCTCAAAACCCCTTTTACCGCCGCACGGATGTGCCGGTGTTAAATAGCGGCGTTGCTCTGAAATACCCTTGGATAGGCGGACTAAACAACCCGCAGTTTTCGGCAGCCGATTTGAACAACGATGGATTGCAAGATTTGGTCGTGTTTGACCGCAGTGGCGACATCGTGCATACCTTTATTAACAACGGCACCCCCAACCAAATAGATTACACTTATCAATCCCGGTATCAGACTAATTTCCCGCCGGTTAAAAATTGGATGCTGCTCACCGATGTTAACTGCGATGGCATTGCCGATATTTTTTGCTCCTCCGGCACAGATGGTGTTACCGTTTATACCGGTCAATACAACGCCAATAACGAGCTGACGTTTACGCTGACCAACAACGAACTGACTTACCTGCCCGATAACGAAAAAATCTATGTCGCAATCTACGATATACCTGCTGTGGTAGATGTGGATGACGATGGCGATGTGGACATCCTATCCTTCGGCCCGGCGGGCGGATATGTGTATTACCATCAAAACCTAAGTATCGAAAATGCTTTGCCCTGTGGCACTTTGCAATTTGATTTAAACACGCATTGCTGGGGTAAATTTTACGAATCGGGCATCACCACCACGCTTGATTTAGAAGTGGGTTGTACCGAAGGATTTGTAGCCCCGCACGATAGCCCGGAAAAAGACGGTTTGCATCCGGGTTCTACTTTATTGGTCATGGACTTAGCCCCGCCCGGAACCGGAAACGGTGCTAAGGAGATTATCTTGGGCGATATTTCATACAGCAACCTCACGATGGTAACCAACGGCGGCACACTGCAAACTGCCAATATGGTTGCTCAGGACACCTTGTTCCCCAGCTACGGCATTCCGGCCATAGTAACCACCTTTCCGGCAGCTTTCCATCTCGATGTGAATAACGACGGACTAGAAGACCTGTTGGTGTCGCCCAATACGGTTGCCCAATCAGAGCACTACCGGTGCGCAATGTTGTACCAAAATAATGGCAACCCTACGCAACAGTTTCAGTTCACCACCGATATGTTTTTGACGAATGAAATGATAGAGGTAAGCCGTCTGGCCAACCCCACTTTGTTTGACTACAACAATGACGGGCTGTTGGATATTGTCATTGCCAACTATGGCTATATGGACGAAATCGGCGACTTTAGCACCGCCTTAGCTTTGTACCGAAACATCGGAACCACCACCGAACCTGCTTTTGAATGGATAACCAATAATTTTTCAAACATTTCCGGTCAATTTCTCCTGCCCCGATTGGGCATCCGCCCCACCTTTGGCGACTTAGATGGGGATGGCGCCCAAGATATGATCTTGGGCGATAAAGACGGGTTTATTCACTATTTTAAAAACAACCCAACCGATGGCATAGCCAATTTCGCCCTTTTTCAAGAGCAGTTTCAAGGCCTTGACGTGTTTCAGTACAGCACCCCGCAACTCATAGACATCAACAAAGACGGGCTTTTAGATTTGATTATCGGCCACCACAACGGAGCGATGCGCTACTTTCAAAACAACGGCACAGCAGCCAACCCTTTGTTTAATGCCGCCTCTGCTACCAATGCGTTTTTTGGGGGGGTGGATGTCAAAGAA
The DNA here is from genome assembly GCA_937907475.1 of uncultured Bacteroidota bacterium. Lineage (GTDB taxonomy): Bacteria > Bacteroidota > Bacteroidia > Chitinophagales > UBA2359 > UBA2359. The sequence continues at coordinate 32,344 of CALCIK010000136.1, forward strand.
GTGGGCAACCCGACCGGCTTCTCCGCTCCTCAAATGATAGAATATGACGGTCAGTTTTTGCTCTTTGTGGGTGCCGAAAGTGGTAAAATCCATGTCTATAACGATATCGAAGCCAACCTTGCCACCGGGATGCTTTTTACCAAAATCACCGACAATATCTTGCCCGAATACATCGGACTGCGCGCCAGCCCGGCCATTGCAGACCTCAATAACGACGGATATCTTGATATGATTGTGGGCACTTACAACGGCGGACTTTACTGGTTTTCCGAAGATTATCCCATCGGTATTACTGCACCCGAAGCGCAGGCATCCCCCTCACTACAAATCTACCCCAATCCTGCAAACAACCAATTACACCTCCATTGGGTAAACCAACCAACCCATAACGGCAATGCTCTTTTTCAACTCTACAACCTTGCCGGGCAAGTGGTGCTTCAACATGTTCTACCCTCCGGCTTGGTGTTTCAGGACAACGTTATCGCCCTGCCCACCCTGCCGGACGGACTGTATTTTGCAAAAATTATTGCCAATCACAAAACCTTTAGTGTCAAAGTCTTGATAAAGCAGTAAAGCGACTTATATTTGCCGTTGCGGAAGCCCTGCGGCTATCAAAGATTACTTATTCCATTACAAACGAAGTGCGATGAACAAAATAGTAAAAAACGCCGATGAAGCCATAGCCGATATTCCATCAGGTTCGACCATTATGTTGGGAGGCTTTGGACTTTGCGGCATACCCGAAAACTGTATTGCCGCCTTGGTTCGCAAAGGCATCAACCAATTGACCTGTATCTCCAACAACGCAGGGGTAGATGATTTTGGGTTGGGGTTTTTGCTCAAAACCCATCAAATCAAGAAAATGATTTCCTCTTACGTTGGCGAAAATGCCGAGTTTGAACGACAGGTATTATCCGGCGAACTGGATGTGGAATTAGTGCCGCAAGGGTCTTTGGCAGAGCGCATACGGGCAGGTGGAGCAGGGATTCCTGCATTTTACACCGCCACCGGCTATGGTACCGAAGTAGCTATCGGTAAAGACATTCGCATGTTCAACGGTAAACACTATATTTTGGAACACGCCCTAACGGCCGAATTTGCCATTGTCAAAGCATGGAAAGGCGATCACTTGGGCAACCTCGTGTACCGCGCCACCGCCCGAAACTTTAACCCCATGATGGCCATGGCCGGTAAAATCACCATCGCCGAAGTAGAAGAATTAGTCGCCCCGGGCGAACTAGACCCCAACGAAATCCATACCCCCGGCATCTTTGTACAACGCATCTTCCAAGGGGTCAGCTACGAAAAGCGCATCGAACAGCGCACCGTCCGAAAAGGATAACCTTCTGCAACATCATGCAAGACCAACCCGTGCCGGTAACAGCGGCAATCATCTTGAAGGAGGGTAAAATACTCCTTGCCCAACGTCTCCCAACCGACCGAAACCCTGGGCTTTGGGAGTTTCCGGGCGGTAAAATAGAACCCGGCGAAACCCCGGAAGTTTGCCTCAAACGGGAATTGGAAGAAGAATTTGGAATCATCGCCGACATCAGCAATTTGTTCGCACAATCCGACTATCGCTACAATCATATTTTCATACGGTTATTGGCTTACAACGTTACTCATTGGGATGGTGATTTTCAATTACACAGCCACGCCGCAATTGTATGGGTACTCCCCGAAGAACTGTTAAAGTATCCCCTCTCCCCTGCCGATATCCCGATTGCGCAAAAGATAGTTAGTGGTGAATGGTGTGAGTAGTGAATGGTGAATGGTCAATGATGAAGTCTTTAGTCTATTATCTAAACGTCTAAATTCATAACTCATAACTCAAAGCAATAGTTCGTTAAAAATTAAGCGGCAATACAGCCCAAAGATAAGAGCTCT
>CALCIK010000137.1 GCA_937907475.1 uncultured Bacteroidota bacterium
AGGAAACCGCCGTACACGTAAGTACATACGGTGGTGTAAGAGGACGACAAAGGCGAATAATTTCAAACAAATTATTCACCTTTGTCTCCTACTTAATTGGGTAAAAACGAAGATGGTAATTTTTGAAACCGAAAACCGGTTGAGAAACAAGGTCTGTTGCTTCTCCAAAAATATTTGACCCTTACAACTTTTTGATGTATTCCATCACCACCTGCCGAATATCGTTTCTAATATCGGTTTTGTCGTTGGGGTCGGGCTTATGGATTTTGATAATATCGGGATGTTCGGGTTTCAAAAATTGCAGATTGGTTTCGATGCCCAAGAGCAAAAAATCGGGCAGCACGACATAATACACTTTGTCGGGCTTGATGGGTTGGTTGTTGACCAAAAATTGGTTGTTGGCATCGGGCTTGATGTTGTCCCATTGCAAGTAACCGCCTTTCGTAACGTTTTTCAAACCGGCTTGCAAAATCATATCCAACAGGCTGCCTTTCATTTCTACCCCAACGGTATAGCCGCCAAACGGGAGGGTGCGGAGGATGTCAAATTGGGTAATATCGCCGCTCAATTGGTCGTCCACCCTCATCGAGCCGCTATTGAGCAAAGCACATTCGGCATCGGGATAGGCCGCCCTCATGGATTTGGCAATGATTTGACCAAGGTTGCTGGGTCTATGGCGCACGGTACTTTCTCTGCCATCCCAGGGGTTGGCTGGGTCAATATGTACCAACACCTCGCTCATGTTAAAGCCCATTTGGGTAAAACTGGTTGCGGCTATATCCACCCATTTTTGGGCGGTTTGAACCATCACCTCATCGTCAGGAATCTTATCGTTAATGGGTACAAGGTTCGAGATAATATTGACCTTTTTGGTGTTTTTGTTGATAATGATGCGATGCACATAAACCGTTTTTACATTCGCATCGGCTTTAGCCACAATGCTTTCGCCCACTTTATGATACATATTATCGTGGTCGTGTCCGCCCATCAACAGTTTAATATCGGGTACTTGGGCAGCCAGTTTTTTATCATCCACAATGTCCAAATGCGTCAGGGCGACCACCACATCTGTTCTGCCTTTCAGTTCTTTAGCGGCTTTTTCGGCCGAGGTATAGACATCGGAATATTCCACATAATCGGTTTTAGTATAGGGCAGGGTAACCCCCAAAATGCCGACATTGGCGGTTGTGCCATCGGCATCTTTTACCTCAAGCACCATGGTTTCGGGAAAACGCTCTTCCTTGCCGTTGACTAACTTGGCAAATGGCATGGTATAATCCCCCCGCTTATGCCATACATTGGAAGATACCCAACGGAATTTCGACTCGTTGAGACGGCTTTGAAGTTCCTGCTCATTGATGTCAAACTCGTGATTGCCAAAAGTGGCTATATCCAACCCAAGGGTGTTGAGCATGTCCACCATGTGCCGGCCTTTGATGCGCTCGCCTTCATATTTTACCGTTCCCAAGAGGGAAGGGCTAAGAAAATCGCCGGCAAGGACGGTAAAGGTATTGGGGTTATTTTTGAGCAGGTTTTTCTTGACAGTAGCCACTCTTGCCAAACCGCCGGTCTTACCGCCCTCCAAAGGGGTGATTTCATACAGGTCGTTTATTTGTAAAAATACCACCTCAATAATTCCGTCGTCCTTGGTTTTTTGGACCGTTTTGCTTTGTTTACAAGATGGAGTGGTTCCAATAATCAATAAAACCATCAACAGCAACCGTAATGTATGCTTCATGTGAAAAAGATGTTTTGTGAAAGTAAACAGGTTTTGACGTTACGATAGGGTAGGGGCGAAACGAATGTTCTGAATAAGGTATCAATACGAACAAACTACCCCATCAGGAGGTAAAGGAATGGGTAAAAATACGCAAAAATAAATTCGATGGGCAATGTGCAAGGTAAAAAGTTAGAGAGAGCAGGTTGTTAAGAATGATTCTCGAAATACCGCAGAGCAAAAAAAAACCGGCTATTGCCAATTGGCAGCCGGTTTTATGAATGAGTTGAGTAAATGATTATCTCGAAGGGGTTAGCTGTCTTTATCTTTTTCGTCTTCGTCGTCTTCTGACAACAGTTTTTCAAGGTCTTTTCTAACTTGTTCCATTGCTTCATGCTCAAAAAGTTGAGTATCGGTAGCCGTTGCAAGGTCAACCTCCTCATCGTCTTTCAAGGTGTTAATGGCAATGTCAATATACCTGTCTTTTTCATGAGCCTCTTCATTTTCTTTCGAGTTTTCCAAATCTTCGCGCAATTGCGAATAGGCTTCTACCTTAATTAGCCCTGTAGGGGCAAAACTGTCGGTATTGTCGGGTTGCTCGTCAGAACTGTCAATATTGATTGACAATTTATTGTCCATCTCGTTTTGCATATCCTGCATCTCTTCCAATTCTTTACCCAAATCAGCATTTACTTGGTCAATAGCAGATTGAACGATCACTTCGGTATTAGAGAGGTCATCTTCATTCTCATCTTTCGATAAGGGTTCCCGATCTACAAACTCAATATTGATAGCATCTTCATTAGTATCCTCTGCTAGATTTGTAGAAATATCAACACTATCGTCCGTAGGCAGGGAGATAGCAATTTCAGTCATTTCCAGTTGATCGGTTTTAGGGCTTGAAGCATGGGGGGCTTCAATATAATCTTTGACTTCAATCACAAAAATACTGTCGTTTTGATTGGTGTTGTCGTTTTCCTTCGCTTCGGGGGTATCTTCATCTTTCGGTAGTTCATCAGTTAGGTCGGTTACTGAAAGGTCTATGACCTCTTCGTTGTCAATTGTAACGGCTTCCCAAGTTTCAGTTTCGGGACTATCTTGTTTTGTTTCATCGCTTGGTACAATGACTTCATTGTCATTGTCAATGGCTTGGATGTTTTCTGCAACTTCGGCAGGAGCGATAGCATCGGTTTCTAAAGTTGCAGTATCACCCGCCGTATTAGTGGGGTTATGTTCTTGTTCAGCAAGTAAAGCAATGATATGATTATCTTCAGCTTGGGAAGTTGAGGGAGCGATTATTCCGGCCAATGCGATTTTAAAAGTTTCGATTTCGTCCGGTAATTGCAGTTTAAACAAATAGGCGTATTTGCTTTGGTCAATTTTTTGCAGTAGTTCTCTGTTGGGATCGGCTTTAAAAATCTCAAGTGTTACAGAACAATCTAAAAGATTATCATAAGCCTTAAATATGTAAGAATGATGCGTATCTTCTAGCAGGTCTTCGTTCATTTCAAAAGAATATCTGCTTTGTGCCTGTTTTGTTTGTAAGGGAAGCACTTCGTCAAAACGTTTGTTGCTTTCATAATTGTTCAATATATCAAGCAGTTCTGCAACAGATTGAGCATCCTCATGCAAGCATTTTCGTATAATCACAGCATACACTTCTCTCATGCCGGATTGGATAGATTCGAGAGAATTGTCTTTAACCGCCTCACCCGTACAATACCGGTGTAACACTTCTCCCAACCCCTTTAAATCGGCTTTCGTATTAGGCTCATTTTCCGGGTTGGTGTTGGTAATTTCGTAATTGTTGAGTTTTACCCGTTTGTCAGAGTCGATAAGGATATTGTCAAAATCCAAATCCAAATGAGCACAACCATTTTGGTAAAGATATTGAAGTCCGCTAATAGTAACACGAAGGGTATGCTCCGTTTGTTCGTCGCTCAATGGCAGTTCTACGGTATTTCCGGGAACATATTCCCAGACACCCACTTTTACCTGTGAACTTTGTCCCAAGTAATTGATGGTTTCTAAAACAAAATAGTCGTACAATTGAACTAGGTTGGGGTGGTGCAACTGTTTAATCCGTTCCATATTGTTTTGGAAAGTTTGATGTTCTACCGATACGGCGTGGTAAAACTTAATGATGACCGGTTTATCGGTTTCATTATCATAAGCGGTATAAACTCGAGCGGCACTTCCTTCGGCAATAGCATCGGTTTGTGGGTTGTATTCGTAGCGATTTTGTAAGAGCATGTTACAAAGTTTTATTTTGGTTTAAAGTAATTAAAGCTAGTGAATGTATGATTCCTCATTCGAGGTTTGAAATTATACATTGTTCATGAATTTTTTTTTGTTTGGCTCATTTATTTAGTCATAAGTTGGTAATTTTCTCATCAATATGAAAGTACATGCCGATAGATGTAATCGCTAACGTACAGCTATGACTACTTTATTGGCAATTTAAACCCAAACAAAAAGGGCTGTAAGCCTTATATAGCTTACAGCCCTTACTATCGTGATATAGAAAGAATTATATCAGGTAGGTTATCTCGAAATCTCTAAAATTTCAAACCTCAAGACACCGGAGGGCACATGCACTTCCACCACTTCGCCAACCGATTTACCAAGCAAACCTTTAGCAATTGGGGTACTGACCGAAATCTTACCCAATTTTACATCGGCTTCCACTTCTGTAACGATCATATAATCCAGCACTTTATTTACTGAAAGGTTTTTTAGTTTCACTTTAGACAATATAGCCACTTTTGAAGTATCCAATTTGCTTTCGTCCAAAATACGAGCAACGGCCAACTCCGATTCCAAATGTGCAATCTTGCGTTCCAACATCCCTTGTGCTTCTTTTGCAGCATCGTACTCGGCATTTTCCGACAAGTCGCCTTTTTCTCTTGCTTCAGCTATTTGTTTGGACATCTCCGAGCGTCCGTTTGTTTTTAAGTTATGCAGCTCTTTCTTCAAATTCTCCAACCCTTCGGGGGTAAAATACTTTACTTCCATGATTTGGTTATTAAAATAGTTCAAAACAATATAAAAAAACAAAACTCTCTCTCTACTCAAAAAAGTAGAGGAGAGCAAATAATGATTTGGGATTGACTTAAATAAAGTTAATTGCAGGCATTTTGAACTTGGTTAAGGTTCGGAAGTTGTTTTTATCCAAAACTAATACATTCAAAGTCAATTACTACCTATCAATTAAAAAGAAGAAACGTTTCCGCTAAGAAACGTTTCTTCTCTATATAAATTACACACACTAACAGCGATAAGGCTGTATAGGTTCAAATCCCGCTAAAATTACAACTCAATACGAACACCAATAGTATGCGTTCCATTGAAAGGATTAGTTGTTCGGTAAGAGTAATCAACTCCAATTCCCGATTCTCCGCCTTTTTTTAAAGGAACTTCAGCACTAACCCCGGCACTTAACCCGGTAAAAGCAGTGGCGCGTTGCTCAAAATCCATGGTTTGGGTAATGCCATCTTCATAGCGATACCCTCCTCTCAACATAAACAACTCTTTAAAAGCATATTCAAGCCCGCCGCCAATTTGGTCGCGAGAAAAAGAGTTGGAGGTAAAATTACCCATGACAGTAATGCGGTGAGATTCTCCCATAAGAATATCATAACCGGCACCAATGTTCAAGGCAGTAGGTAACTCATACTTTTCGGTACGTTGATTGACGGTAAACGAATAGCCTTGAGGAGATTCCAATTTAGTAGCCAAACCATCACCTGCAAAGCGCATTGGCGTTCCTACATTTCGCAAGGAAATACCAAAGTGAATATTGTCATCGGGGCCGGTTATATACTGAATTCCCATATCAAATGCAGCACCGGTAGAAGAAGCATCGGCAATGGAATGGTTGATTAAATTTAGTTGAAACCCGACATGAATACTATTAGAAAATGCCCGAGCATACGCAATGCCGAGATTAAGAAGTTGTGGACGAAACGTGGCACCCGAATTGCCTTCCGGAGCCGATACGGTTGTAACAGGTATTTCACCAAATCCCATCGAAAACACACTCACTCCCAACACATTGCTTTCACCAATACGCTGTGCAAAACCAATTGCATTGATATTTACACCGCTACCTTGTAACCACATGGTATTGGCAAAAATGAGTTGCGTTTTATTGACAAAAGACAATCCGGCAACATTGTTTCGCATCGCTTCACCACCTTTAACCAAGGAACTGTTCATGCCATGTAAACCGGTACTTTGTGCCCAAGGGTTAATCAATAACTCAGTTGCTCCTGCTTGACCCGCGCGGTCTTTGTTACCGGCAAAAAGACTATTTTCTGAAACAACAATGAGAACAAGTATTATAAATAAGGTAAGGACTTTTTTCATACAATTTAATTTTCAGTGCTTATAAAAAAAAGTTTAAAAAGGACAGCAGGCATGTTATGCCGCTGTCCTTTAAGTTGTGTATTAGAAAATATCCAAGTCAACAGGTCTTGCAATACAGAAGAACTTGAGGGTTACTTCTTCTCCTAAATCAGGAGCGGCAACATGAATAAGGTAAACTCCGCTGGCTATGGGAATGCCCTTTTGATTTTTCATATCCCAGTCCACAGAATTGATTTGCTCTTTCCCCGATTCGCCACCTAAAGCGGTGTCAATATCAGGAGAACTATTATCAATCTTAATTGTACGAATAAGTGTGCCGTCCAATGAAAATACAGTGATGTTTGCACGAGAAGGCAGATTGGTTATTCTTACCCGATTGTCTAATTGAGTTGTTTCGTACAACGAGAATGCGTAGTAAGGATTAGGAACTACTTTTATCAAGTCAACTGCTTTTTTAGCAACTTCTGTTTGTTGTTTTTTGGCTGCTAAATCTTTGAAACTAAACTCATATTGCAATTTAGGATTGGTAGCGGAAGTCTGTAAATAAGGACGTGCAACTCTCACTTTCATAACAACCTCTGCCGGAATAAATCCGTCTGCGGCTGATTTGAGTGTGAAACCGGGTGTTACATAAGGTAAAGTTACCCACATAGCATCGTTATATACCGCACGTTTTTTAGTGATGTCGGTGTCAATCACCGCATCAACCAGCATTTCCTGATAAGCAGCACCACCGTCATACTTTGTTTTCATGACATAGACAAAATGTTCTCCACCAACTCGCAAACGGCTTGTTGAAATCTGCGGTGAAATTAAGGTATTGGTAGGATTCCATTTTAAGTCATCACCATTCTCACTGCTGAAAAAAGAATTTTCGCTGAATATGATGTTCAATCGTTCTCCGGTTTCCAAGTTAATAGCATATCCGGGGAACCATGAGCGTCCGATATCAGATGAAGCGTACAATTGTGCTCCGTTAATAGCGGTAAATGAAGTAGCAGCATCAATATCTGTGGCTCGGAAAAAAGTATTCGCATTTCTGATAACCGTAGTTCCTGCCGAATTGACATAAGAGATACCGGCGGCAGAAGTGCCTGATATAAAATATTTGTTTCCTGGAGTTAAACTGCTAACCGATAATGGGCTGGCATAGCTATCGTTGCTATTCCAAGACGGACGATTGCGCAAACTATTCTTACCGGCTTTTCCTTGTGCAATAGCGGCATCTTTACTCATTTCTACCACCACACATTGAGTCCAAAGTGCTTTATTCGGGGTAAATACCAAGTCAATGCTATGCATATTGTCTAGTGTAAGCTCAGGGTCAGGAGCAGTAACAGGATCGCCAAAACAATCAGAACAAGCAGGAGCTAATGGCTTAAAGGTAGAAGCAGATGTAAAATTATTGTTGGTTAAACAATAAGGTGCTACACGGGCATCCAAAATGCCTTCATAATACTGGTTTGGATCGTGAAATTCGTTAGCCGTATTTCGGTTATCGTTTATTTCGGAATTGGTTGAACTTTCATCAGTTCCGGAACGAATCCAGTTAAATGGCGAAGAGCCTTCATCATCGGCTACTAATGATAGCCAATTTTGTTGTACATCAGCAAAGGTAAGGGAAGCACCTAAAACGGCACTTTTTTTATTGCTTGGTAAAGACTGTTGTTGAATAGAGATTGAAAATCCTAACGATTGAGCTTGCCATCCTCCAATTGCTTGCGCATAACCGCTGGAAATGTCTTGCTCAGATGTATAACTTTCGCCTGAAGTAAGATTTTGTAAAATCCATTTGGTTTTTGGAGACACCAATGTTCCTCGAAGGTCTTTTCCAACATCATTGGAAAGCACATCTAATACCGTGCTGGTTCCCGGTTCAACACTCACAATGTCATCTACTGCATTTAAAGCATCAGCAGGAAGTACATCATCGTCATATACAGTGATATAAATGTCGGCGCGTTTATTGTTATAACCCGGTGCAGAAACTTCGTAACTGAATTTCTCCAAACCTAAAAATCCGGCATCCGGTGTATAGGTCATGACACCTGTATTGGGGTCAAAGGTTGTGCTACCATGTTCAGGCAAAAATACTTCTTCCAAAGTCAATGCAGCACCGGCAGGCACAAAATCATTATTAAACAACGGAATAGTAACTGAAGTAGCCACAGACCTTGCTAAAACAGCAGTGTTGTCAAAGGCATAAATTTCATTTATCTCCGGTGTACCGATGGTGATAACCACACTTGCTTTATCTGTATTACCATCTTTATCAGTCAATTCATACATGAATGAGGTAATGCCGGAGTTGCCGCTTGCACTATACAAAAACACTTCGTTTTCATTATCTAAGGTTAGTGTACCGGCATTAGGTTGGTTATAAACAGGAAAAGTAACATCTTCCATCGTTAAACGGAAATCTGCTTCCGGAACTCTAAACGGATCAAAAATCTTGATGTTTAATGGCCCGTTACCACCTACGTATGTAACTTGATCTAATGATCCATTTGCTAATATGCCATTGACACTTTCAACGCTTAACTCCAGATTTTGTCCTCCATTTCCTGAACCAAGTATTCTAGTAATGGGCGGGCCATCTCCAAATTGACTGTTCAAGGTAATCCCATTTTGCTGTGGGGTAGGAATATGAGGAATGGCTGTATAAATTTTAATATTGTTACGGCCTTCTAAATAAGGTAACAACTGAGCGGTAGGCGATGGATTGGCGGGATCATAAGGCTCGTGTGCATTATACGCATACGATATGGCAGAGTAGTAATATTTTGAGTTGTTTAACAACCTTTTACTACCCGTAGCAAATTGATCATCGGTAATGTTGAAAGAATTAACAATGCCATTGTCGGCACCGTCCACTTTAGATGTGGGTACCAATGCCCCAACAGTACCATCAATTGACCAATTGATGAGTTTAGTAACACCATCTTTAATGTCCACTTGTGCCACCAATCTTGCTTTATCAGGATCGTTGTATTCTGCGGGCGAAATGGTGGGAGATTTTAATTGGTATAATTTATACCCTTGGAAATTAAACATTGAATCAGGGAAACCCTGATTGGCTAACACGATATCCGGTTCTGCGTAACGTTCAAACGCATTATTCGAAATAAGCGTATCGTTCCACAAGGAGATGATTAACTCCTGATCTAATTCTCGAATGAGGATATTGGGTGCATCAGGCCCGTCTTGTAGTTTGAAGCAATTGTCAAACAAAGCTTGTGCTTTTTTGTCAGCTCTAATGATAGGTTCAAACGAAGGGCAAGGATATTGTAAACCATCGCGTACCCAAACAACACCAATAATGACATCATTAACAGCACCTGGAGTTAAGAGGAATGGGCCGGAGGATTGAAGGAAACGACGGTCATCAGGGGTGTTGTTAGCAGAACATTCTGACCAAGCATTTTCGCTGTTATCAGAAGGGTCATTGGGGAACATGAATGGATAAGGAACAGTTCCGCCATATCCATTACCACCATAAGTAAAGGGTGTGCCGTCTTTCCAAACACCTGCTAAATAACCGTAGAAATGTGAAGCATTCTCGGGATTGCCGGTAATCGAAAAGTCGTTATTATAATAAAGAAAAGAGGTCATTCCCAGCTCCTGATATTCGGGATTGCCTTCGGAGTCCATACCGATGATCTTTTTAGGCCCTCTGAAAAAGTCAACCCCTACCATTGGGGGAGAAGAGCCGTAGAACCCTTCGTCAACAGCATCGCCATTATAACATATACCTAAACCTTCAACCGGCACACATCCAACGAAGTCATCGTTAAATTGTCCTAAATCTGAATCTACCCATTGTCCAAAAAACACACTATCAACAGGTTGGGTGGATTTGTTTTCAATAATGTACTTGTAAAAAGTCATATTGTTAACTTCATCGTTAGTGGCAAAAGCAAAAGCAATTGCATTTACCTCCAATCCGATAGCTTCACCCCCTGTTTCGGTATGGATATTGCCTCGGTCGTTAAATATCCACCAAATCATTTGGTCGCCATAGACACCACCGCAGGTAGGGTCAATAACCGGATAATCACCTTTTGTCGGGTCATAAACTTCATCGTCGTCGTTATCAAAGAAAGGCGCTAAGTCTTTGTTCGGGGGTAAATTGAAAGACGTAAAGTAGGGATTGTTTTTTCCGGGCCATTGTAAGAGGTTTTCCGGCACTTGTCCGGGAGGCAAAGTCCCGCCGGCTATTTCTAAGCGAGCCAAGAAGTCATCTATATCGCTGCCTGTTACTTGCCAAAAACGGTCAAATTGATTACAAACTTCCTGTTCTATTTGACCATTGGCATCTAACGGTCCCGGCCAAAAATCGTTTCCGCTTTGTCGGTAAGTTTGAGCCGATACTTTTAACTGACCTAACTGGTCAATACCGCCAATCCATAATGCACCAGCAAAAATGGAATGAACGGATTGCTGGTCTGAACCTGGAGGAACTTTTGGCACCTCATAATGAGGAGTGCCCCCTACGGGATCCCACCATAAATCACCACCGGTAAGCAATCGGGCCCTCACATTGTTTACATTCAAATCTACCTGAGCAGTAGATGCATTACAATCTGCTGCTTCATTTTTGCCACTAACAGGTTGAGGAGAAGATTGGCTGACACCAATGTTTTCTTTCGCTTGTGCCGAGCTTAAAATGGCAAAGCAAGCAAAGAGAGCGAATAAAAGTTTTTGTATGTTCATGCTTGTTGATTTTTTTTCTTTAACATCAAGTCTTGTAAAATTTGGTTTAGCAAACTATATAGTCAATCCTGCTTAAAAAGAAGTCTTGACTATATAGCCACTACTGTTTTTCTTTGTATTCATTAGAAATTAAACATTAAACCCAAACGCGCTCTACGTGGCAAACTAAAATTGCCCGGGTCATTCACTTTCATAGTATATTGATCAGCAAATGCTGTAGGGTCAACCTGTCCTGTGACAACCTCCTGACCTTCAGCAGAGTTGATATAACCATCGTCTTCGGCAGTACCGGTAAAACCGTAAACACCGATTACGTTGTCAGCATCAAGCAGGTTTTGAACTAACAAATAGATATTGATTGATTTGTCCGATTTGCCTTCCTTACGGCCAAATTTCAAAGGTATATCGCGCTCTAAACGAGCATCTACACGGAAACTGAATGGCAATCGAGACCCATTTATGGAACCATCAAGTTGGCTTTGTGAGCGAACACCAAATTGAACTGATGGAGTCGGGTTAGCTTGACGCGAATAGGGTGTGCCTGAACGGGCACGGAAAATCAGGTTTAAACCCGTATTGGCTAAAACATCTTTGCCAAAAAGTTTCGGGCCGTTGTAATCTTTACCATCTTCAAAGCGATAATCCACGTTCATGTTGATCATGTGTCGGGCATCATAGCTCACCGGATTGATAGTTCTCAAATTTGGAACACCAAAATCAATAAGGGCGGCTTGTGAGGTAACACCGGAACCGGTAGCATCTGCAAATTGCAAAGTGTAGTTAGCCGATAATTGGATGTTTCCTGTACGTCTTAAGTCGTATGCAAATTCAAGACCCTTAACAGTACCAAAGTCAATATTTCCAAAAGTATTATAAGTACTTGGGTAGGCAAAAGGCACGTTAATGACCTGAATCATGTCTTTCAACTCCCGATAAAAAGCCGAAATAGTTATGGCAGAAGAGGTACTGACTTTCTGTTTAAACCCGATTTGGTAGTCAACCGTGCGCTCCGGCCGGAGGTTAGGGTTGTTAAACAAACCACCAATGGCATTTTCAGCAAAGAAATAGTAGTCATAAGGTGTTGTTTGCAATCGAGCTTGGGGTCTTTGAGATAAAATGTCGTAGTGAGCAAAGAAAATGGCCTCATCTGATATTTCAAACGAGAAAGCCACCCTTGGCATCACCGTAATTTGGGGTTTGTAATCTTCAAAAGCAAGATTTGGGTCGTAATTTTCATTTTTAACATCGTTTTTGGGATTGTCGGTTAATGGGGCAGCCAAATAAGGATTTACCGTACCGCCACCTGAGACCAACACTCGTGGATCGCTCACTGCAGATCCTGTTAAATCATACCACTGTTCTCCGTTTCGATAACCCAAGATTTTACTCGGATTGACTTCATTGTCAACATAAACCACATAATCGCTTCCAATAGTAGATGGGTGTGTACCTAAATTGCTGACTTCTCCAGCTTTGCGTGTGGCATATAGGGGAGAATATAAGTCTTTAGGAACTTTTTGGTTGGCATCAAACCGGTCAACCCGCACACCTACATTAAAGATAAGGTCTTTAAAGGCAAATTTGTCTTGGATAAATCCGGCCATATAGATAGGCCTAAAAGCACCGATTGGGCGGGTAAAAATATCTTCTTCTTCGTTTCGAGCTTTCCAGAAGTCTTCAAATGCAGGTTGACTTGTTAGTTTATTACCCAAATAATCGTAACCATAATAAGCTACGTAGTTGTTACCATTGTTAAAAAGCTCATCGGGAGAAAATAAATCGAGCGATAAATCGTCCGGATTTACTTCATCTACGTTAACAAATCCCAAAGAACCATAACCAAATCGTTCTCTGAATTTACGGTCAAAATAAGATTGCTCAGCGCGAATAAGGTTATAGGTAATAGTATCTGTGTAGGGATTAAACACATGGGTTACACCGTCATACTCAGAGAAAGGAATTTCTTCCCCATTGATAATTAATATGGGGTTATCCAAATCGCGAATAATATCTCTTCCAAATCTCGCATTGCGTTCAAACATCAAATTCCATAAACCCATCGGAAATACGTCGTGCGACCGATCTATCCTTTGTTCGTACTCAAAACCAAACTCGATAGCGTGTTTGTTCCTATCCGACCCGCCCGGGCGTTTAATGTCTATTGAACCGTTAAACACTATCCTAGCTTGGTCGTTTTCATCTTTTTGGTAACCTCCATAAGGTGTGCCGGGAGTGTACCATAAATTGTATGAAGAGTTAAGAGATGCGGGAACGTTACCGTTGCGAATACCGCCATTTAGTGATAACTGAACCAAATTGGTATAATAAGTATCTTTGTCAGAACCGGCTAATGCAAAATATTGCAAATTATGGTTGTCTTTATCACTGTTTACTCCACCGGGTTCATAAGTAACCAATGTATCGGCTAAACCTTGAAATTCAAGTCCAGTGATAGATATACCATCTCTTTCAAGGGTGGTATAACCATAAACCGGGGCGCGATAGGTAGTGAATTTACCGGCATATCCATAATCAAACAAGCGATCTTGGAAGATAGGATCTTCAAAGGTGCTATAATTTTTAGTGAAGTCAAACTGCAATGAATAATAAGCATTTGAAAAAGCAGAAGGCTTCGTATCTTCAGCAGTTTTGGCGTTATTAAATCGTTGTGTTAAACGTGCATATCCTCGATACGTTTGTTGATTTTGTCCCGGAATATGATCCGGGCTAAACAATTCATAGCGACGAATGACATCCATGTTTAAACCGCCTGTTCCTCCGGTTGCATAGTTGGCTGTTCCTCCAAAAGTTAAGTTGATATTTTGAACCGGTTGGAAATCTAATTTTACCGATCCGGTTATCTCATCTTTTTTTACATTTGGACGGACATCAACTTGTTCAAATCCATCTATTCTGGTGATATCGGTGTTTTTCAAAAATCCCGAAGCAGTAGCAGAACGCACCAATGGATTTTCTCTTATGTTATTTAGCACATCGTCCTTTGTCTGCCAAATACCTACTGCAGAAGGTCGGTCATCGTTTTCACGTAAATATTCTCCGGATAAGAATATCCCTAAGATAGGACGTTCTGTAGAAGTGCCTCTTCCTTTTTTGAGTAGCGGGCCTGACAAACTGAAATTACCAAGGTAATAACCATAAGGCTCTAAAAACTTAGAAGAAACCAATTCTACCCCACCTGACCAAAACTGAGAAGGTCCACGGGTGGTAATGTTTACAATACCACCTGTAGCATCACCAAATCGAGCAGGCAATCCACCGGTAATCACTGTTAACTGTTCAATAGATTGAGCCGGAACGGCTGCGCTTCCTCGAACTTTGATACCATCTATATAGTAATCAGTCGATTCGGAACGTTGTCCTTTTACATTCAACCCGCCGCCTTCATCAGATTGAAATACACCGGCAGTTTGCGAGGCAATGGAAGCTACATTCCGGGTAGGCATTTTCATGATTTGTTCCTTAGTAACAGTTTGCCCCGTTGAAGTTTTATCTGCTTCCAATAGTGGAACCTTGTAGGAAACAACTTCTACGGTTTTTAGCAATTCAGACTCTTGACTAATTTGAACGTCAAGGAAGGTAATTCTGTCCGCATATACTACTACTCCGTCATATTGTTTGCCTTGATAGCCTACATACGATATTTTAACCGTATAACCACCGGCAGGCAATGGTTTGATAGAATAGAACCCGTCAAAGTCGGATTGGGCACCTTGCATTGTGCCGTTTACTACTAATGATACGTTTGCGAACGGAATGGGTTCGCCGGTATCCTTATCGGTAACTTTTCCTTGAATCTCGCCCGATTGTTGCGCAAATGCAAGACCTGAGCTTATAAAGAAGAAAGCTAACAAGAATAGAAATTTTCTCATACGCAATAGTTTATAATTTGTAGTTTGTTTATCTTGTTACGTTAGTTGGAATGAACCTTTTCTTAAAATTTAGCCATTTTTTAATGGATAGGTAAAAATAGAAAGTTTGTTTTGATTTTTAAACACTTTGGACAAATTCTGACGAACAATTGATAATAGTATTGCTTTATCTGGTAAAATCGTCAGATGACTTAGTACTTCGGTTGAAACTTATGAAAAATGGTGAATGATTTTTTTTGCAAGCAAATAGGCTATTTTATATGCTGATTCGTGGGTTACTCCGGCAATATGTGGGGTCATCACTACATTTGAATAGGTACTTAATTCTTGAATAAGTTGATATTCTACATTAGTATAAGAACTGAGGTCTTCATTCTCGAATACATCTATTACCAATCCTTTCAATAGACCCTCTTTTAACCCAACCAACATATCCTCGGTATTGGCAATTCCTCCTCTGGACGTATTAATAAGGTATATAGGTCGGCTAAATTGAGCTAAAAAACTGCTATTCACCCAATTTTTTGTTTCGTCGGTCAAAGGAATATGTAAACTCACGATATCTGCAAGTTCAAATAAATCTTTTAATGAACTCTCCTTGACCCCTTGTCCTCCAAACCCGGACTTATACTTATCGTATGCCAGTATTTTAACCCCAAATCCTTGCAGCCGCTTTGCAAAGGCACTGCCGGTGTTTCCATATCCAATGATGCCTACTGTTTTTCCAAACAATTCGGTTCCGGTATTTTCTAATCTGTTCCATTCGCACCTGCGTAATTCAGCATCGGCTTTGTTGATTTGATGCAACAAAGATAATATCATACCCATAGCGTGTTCTGCAACTGAGTCACAGTTTCCTTCGGGAGAGTTAAAACAGGTAATGCCTTTTTGCGAAGCATAGTCAACATCTATTAACTCCATTCCTGAACCGGTTCGGGCAACAAACTTAAGTGATTCCCCCTTGTCAATTAACTGTCTGTCTATTTTGATTTTACTTCTTACGACTATTCCTGCAAACTCACCAATCATCTCTAACACTTCACCGTAGGAAACTTTTTCTAAATGGGTGCAAGTAAAGCCAAAATCGGTTAGTTCGGTTTGTAATACAGGGTGAACTACTTCGGTAATGAGTACCTTGCCTTTCATTAAGAATTGTTTGGTTATTTATGGGCAACTTAAAAAGTTTGCAAACTTACAACCCTACTTGGTATTTAACTATACTTTGCCAATAAATAAATCCAATCTTACACCTCAAACGAAAATAATCAAAAGAGGGTTGCCTCATTAATAGTTAATTTCCATGAGTTCCGCCACATTTTTAATAATGGCACATACGAATATCCCGCATACATGAAATATAAAAGTAGCAATAATCATGATTTGGTACTCTCTAAGGCTTCGTAGGCTTAATCCTGATACGTATGTGGCTAACAGTATAACCAAGATTCCTAAAACCAAAAACAGCACAAAAGACTGAATGATGTACATTAACCAACGGTTTTTGATAAAAAAACCTAATACAGCATTTGCCCACACATAAAAACCTAATGCGGACACAGCAACAAACCACGATGTTTCTGGACTATTACTCACTATACTACTAAAAACAATCAATAGTGCCGATATCGGCAAAACTATTATAAACTGTTTTATGGGAGTTGTATGTTCAAGTATATCAAACGATAATATCATAGTGTGCGTTGGATTACCTGTTTCAAATGTACGGGAATAAACTCTTGCATTAGGCAATTGTTTACATTTTTTGCCAAAATGCATTAATATTAAAAAGTTAAAGGCAGTAGCGTTAACCTTTAACTTCGCTTTTTGAATGTTGGCGGGTTGGAAAAAAGGCTGAGAGCCTTATTTTGAAAGGTTTTTTTTACATGGTTATTCCCTAAACCTAAGTAATAGGAATGTCTTATCCGATTAGACTTTAAAACACAAGAATTAGGTTCTGAAGCAAATCAAATAAACGCCAGTGATTATCTCTACTTTGTTTGTTGTCGTTGAGACAAAGAAAAGTATTTCGATGTAAAAGTAAGTGTCAAGTTGATAGGTAGAATTACGCCAAAGGAGGGGTACTTACACCTTTTTCGACACCAACTCAAATAGTAGCAAAGCCTATTGGGGGCAAATTTTCTTCTTGTCTTTCGAAACGTTGTTGCTCATAAACGAAACGTTGTTGCTCATAAACGAATCGTTGTTGCTCATAAACGAAACGTTGTTGCTCATAAACGAAACGTTGTTGCTCATAAACGAAACGTTGTTGCTCATAAACGAATCGTTGTTGCTCATAAACGAATCGTTGTTGCTCAT
>CALCIK010000138.1 GCA_937907475.1 uncultured Bacteroidota bacterium
GTATCTTATTCCCATGATAATAAGGTTGGGAAATTACTTGATGTCATGTTGTTACTAAGGTAATAAGGTTTTTATCCAATTTTTGAATGGCCGTATTTTTGACATCTCTGAACATGATGGTGAGTTATCAAAAAATCAACCCAACATCTTTGACCTTTTATCTTTAGTCTGTATTGCCCCTTAATTGATAACGAACTATTGTATTAAAGGAGGTTCACAAATTGTAATCCCTTCCCCCGTTTAAAAATAAGCCACATATCCAAAGTGGATTTTACCCTGCCTAAAATTGATTGGATTATCTTGTTGCCTGCCGAGCGCATACATTAGTCCGAAAATTCCTGCTTTGGTTTCTAAGTTTGCCCCGAGTCCAAAGCCAAAGGGGTAATCTTTTGTATCGGTGTTGCGGCTGCGGTTTTGAACGTTTGCGCCGTCAAAAAAGGCAAAAAAATTGGCGTTTTGACTCAAGATAAAGCGATACTCAACGGTGGCTACGGCATAAAAAGATGCCCATATAGATTCTTCGTCAAACCCCCGCAGGATGCGGTTGCCGCCAATGCGGTAGAGTTCGTTTTGGAGCAAATGCTTATTGCCTAAATAGGCTCCGGTAAATCCGGTTTTGATGACACTTAGTTTGCCGATTGGCCAATATTTTTCGATTTTGGCTTGGAGGCGATATTGAAGGCGGTTTTGATTGAGGCTGTCGTATTGGTTTTGAAAATCTATTTCCAACGCCTCGCCCACCGATAGAATATTTAGGTTTGGAGCAACCTTTTTTAACCCCGCCCCCACCAACATATTCAACAGATAGCCTTTGCGGGGGTTGAAACGGTAATCGAGTTGCTCTTGATGGAACTCAAACCCATAAAGGGTGTATTTCACATCCAACACTTCGGGCAATCGCTTTTGGGCAGCCAATTTGACACTGTCAACGGTCAGCAAGACGGAGTTTTTACGGTCGAGAAATGCTTTCAAATAGTTATTACCCTTGCTGCTGTATTGCAGCCCCAAGTAGGTTTTGACATCCCGAAACAGGGTATCGGCAATAAACAGCTCAAACCGCGTATCAATCCCAACGGGCACTAAGGGCAGGTAGGGGTAAAGGATATGCGCTTTGAGTTCGCGGCGTTTGTTCACGTAACTCTTGAAATCTATATCCAACTTTTCGCCCGCACCGAGTGCATTGGCCAAATAAAGCTGTCCGTCTCCGATGATTTCAAAACGCTGCCGACTATTACCTGCCGGACCGGTAGTGGGCGGTTTGGGCAATATGCCCAATACGAGGTTGAAGCGGCTGGCTTTTTTGCGCTTCAAAAACAGGTTGACCTTAGCCCTAGTGTCTAAAAACAGCACCTTGGGCGGGGAAACCTCTTGCAAAAAGGGTAATTCTTTCACACGGCCGCTGATTTGTTCTACCGTACTTTCGTTGTAAGGGTGTTTTTGTTTGATGCCCAAGTAATTGCGCAAATAGGCGTTGCTGATTTTAGCATCGCCAACAACGACAATGCTGTCCATGCTGATAAGGTTACCCTTGTCCAGTTGAAGGGATGCACTGAACTGATTGCCGTTCAGTTCGATGTTGGTTAACCGCACCGAAGCAAAAGGATAGCCGTTGTTTTCGGCATAGCGCAACAGCCGTTCTTGCAAACGGATGATGGCACGGGGGCTGAATGATTGCTGTTGAAAGTTCTTGCTTCGGTAGCCGCTTGCGGCAAGCATGTTTTTAGGGATTTGACTGACATCGAGGGTTGCCCACTGATATTGGTTGCCCAAAAAGAATGAAGCCTTAGCGGCAACAGAGTCAATCACCAACGAATCGAAAGAGGCGGCAAGGTAGCCGTTTGTTTGAAGTTTGGTGAGCCGCGTGGCAAGGGTTTGCCTGCAATGCTCGGCATGGTTAAAGGTGGTTTGCGAATCGGTCAATTTTGCTAAAACAACCGAGTCGGCGGTGTTGGTATAAGTGAGTTGTAAAGGATATTTTGACTGTGCGAGCAGAATCAGAGGGCATAACCAAAGCAACAAAACAGGCAAACGATAACCGCCCAATACCCAATAAGAGGTAAATCTGCCGTCAACCATCCATCTAAATACTTTCAAGTAAAGTCTTATTGACCGCCTTTTTGTGCGGAATGTTATGGAATGTACTCGGCCACCATCGCCAACTTTTTACCATCGGGACTAACCGCCAAACGGGTAATGTTCTTTAGTCCATCTTTGGTAAAATCGGCAATCTGTATCCATTCTTCGGTGTCTTTCGGCAAGCAAAACAGGCGGCTGTCTTTGCCCATCAACAGGCTTTCATCGGGAAGCCATGCGTAATCTTCTGCCCCGGGCAAAGCGTTGGCAACGGTTTTGGTGTCGAGGTTATCGGACTTAAGACGCTTAATAAGCCATTGTTGGTTGCTAAGTTTGTGTAAAAAGCTAACGGCATCGGCCTTACCGGGAATGGTAGCGATACAACGCCCAATGTTTACCGCCGTAATAAAACCCGATGTATCGGTCAATGAAGCCGTTTGCAGGGTGGGCGGTTCGGTTACCATAAAGGCCACTATTTTGCCGCTACTGCGCGCTTGGGTATAATAGCCCACTTGGGTAAGATGGGGTTGGTAGTAGGTTGCCTCTCCTGTTCCCGATAGTGGAAACTGCCAAAGTCGCTGGGTTTTACCGTCTTCTTCCACCCGCACTACGGTAAAGGAATTACTGCCCGGCAAGGGTTGAGCCGAATACTCCGAAGTGCCGGCGGTTTTGGTCAGGTTTTGCGGTGCTTTTTTGTCAAACGAGAGTTGGTAAATATCGGTCATCCCGTTTTCGTCAGCAACGGTATAGAGCAACCCTTTACCATCGGGCAAAAAACAAGGTTGGTTGTCATAGCCTTTTCTGTTGGTCAAATTTTCGGGCTGCCCCGTTACGGTGGTCTTACCCTTTTTAGACAACTTGAGTTGGACTAAAAAAATATCGGTTTCGGGCAGCCCCTGAGCAAAAGCAAGGGTTGTAAAGAGTAGGCATAGCAGCAGGATAAGTTGTTTCATGTTGAATTGGGTCGAGTTGTTGGAATCATGGATTAGGCAAGTACCGTGAGTTGTTTATTTTGGTAATTGTAGGTTTGCAATTGTATCTTGGTAACTTGTTCCTGTTCGTTCAATGCGATGTAAACGCAAGTCGGCTTAAAAACAATGTGCTTTTTAAGCCCGGAACCGGTAATTTCACCAATAAAGGTTTCCAATTGGTCTAAGGCATGTTGTTTGTTGGGGTTATCCAAAATGCTTTGGGGGAATGTCATCAAATCTGCCCAAGTTCCCGAATTGAAGTAAGTGCCACCGTTGGGCAATGCTATTCTTCGTGCCAAATGTGTATGTCCGAAGAGGATATACTTAAACCCATTATTGGATAATCGGGTAGCCGCTTGCAGGTATTCGGGAAAGGTTTCGGTCGTGAGGTCAAAGGTTTGTGGACTTTGAAGCGACTTTAGGGCATTCAAAAGTGCGGGCAACCTTTTTTGAAGTGCCGAGCGGCTGCCTGCGGTAAGCAATTGCCAAAGGCTACGAATCAATTGAAAGCTACGGTTTTTTTCTACGGTTCCATCTGCGTTTACCTTATCAACAACATCGGAAGGCAGGGCATCGGTGGCCGCTAAAAACTCTTGTAACTCGTCCGGGCTAAAGTACTTTTCCATTTCCTTGTTGACCAAATCTTCCTCAACCAATGTTCCGCTTTTTGTACTGACGGGAAAGGTGCGAAGCCCAAGCCCGTCCGGTATCATATCGCTCACATAAATCCGCAACAGGTTGTCTATTTTACTGCGAATTTGAGGCTCTAAGGCCAATAAAATGGGGATGGCAGCACCGGTTTCGGGTTTAAGCATATCTACAAACCGGTATTTTTCTTTCATGGGGTTCATGATTTTTTCGACCAATACACTCCCTTTGGGCGGGTAAAAGCTGTCCGGTATTTCATTGCGCGACAATTTCTCGCGAAGCACACGAAGACGGTTATCGTCAACACTGTTCCACGAGTCGTAACGGTTGCCATGCTCAATCAATACCTCTTTACCAATCGTATAGGCTTCGCCGTCAAAAATAAACCTGAAATTGGCAGGCGTTGCCCCTATCGCTTTTTCTAATACCGTTCTGATAGGTGGTAATGAAAGCTCTATATCGTGGTTACCCAATAGCAATACCAAACGATGTTTCGGGCTTTGCAGAAATTTTGTGAGTGCCTGAAATACATGCGCTTCGCGCTTGATGATGTTGTTGAGTTTGGTAATGACATTGGGTATTTGATGCTCAAAAGCCGCCCACGGAGTTTCGGCCAAAAAATCAACCAAATCACCGTTGATGACCAATTCAATCGGTTTACCGGTTTGCACCGCAAGCAGTTCGATAAAATCTGCCAAATACTGCGTGTGGGTATTGATTTGAAATCCTCTTTCCTCATTCAATTTGGCAGGCTCGCCGCCGATGTGTAAATCGGATATGACATATACTTCTCTCATAAATGATGTTATTGATTGTCAAATTTAGATAGAATTGGTATAATTGAGCCGTTATTGGTTAGTAAAAAATCAATTTATCAACTGATGTTACGCAGCAGTTTCTTTTCCGGCTTGATTTAAGTGCAAACTTTTTACCCCAGAGCTTCGCTAAGAGAATATTAGAACGCGGATGACGCGGATGCAAGCATCGCGGATGAACACAGATGATAATAGCAAGAAAGACAAAAATCCGCGTTCATCCGCGTTTGAAAATCCGCTTCATCCGCGTTCTAAAAAACAATAGAACGAGGATAACGATGTTTTTCATCTGCATTCCAAACAAATATTAGAACGCGGATGACGCGGATGCAAGCATCGCGGATGAAC
>CALCIK010000139.1 GCA_937907475.1 uncultured Bacteroidota bacterium
TAAGAACGTTTCGTTGATGAGTAAGAACGTTTCGTTGATGAGTAAGAACGTTTCGTTGATGAGTAAGAACGTTTCGAAAGACAAACAGAAAATTTAACCCCAAAAGTCTTCGCTACAATTCGAATTGATGTCGAAAAAAGGTAAAGCACCCACCCTTTGGCATAATTTTGCCTATCAACTTGCTACTCACCTTTTCAGCCAACTGCTTCTCTTTATCCCAACGGCAGCAAACATGCTTGTCCTTAAATGTTTTGAACAGTTTACCCTAACCTACTGCCTGCTTCCGCCTATATGGTCTTTGCCTATTCCTTTTTTTACCCAGCCCCTCCGAGGAGGGAAATAAAATCCCTTTAACCAATAATTCTTGGTTTGAAATTAACCCATAGTTGCTATAAGCAAAAAACTCGAACAATATCGTAAAAAACAAAAGCGGTAATCAGCGTTTTAACCCCGATTACCGCTTTTTTAGTAGCTATCTATTGCTTTAAAAGACCTACTGTTTCAACTATTCCGCAATCAGTCGAATAGTAGTAGTAGCACCAATCCAACAACCTATATTATAGGATTCGCCATTTTTGTATCCTCTCATAAATCCATCGCTTGTTTTGGGGTAATATTGACGATAGCGGTTGATGGATTGACCGGCTTCGTTGTTAAAATCGGGGTCAATATCCCGTGCTTTCTCCCACATATCGGTTGCTGCCCAAGCTACTACTTGACTGTCCCAACCTGTGCCGGGTCCACATAGTTTACCACTTGATGCGTATAGGTCGCCGATAAACATGTAGGGTTTTCCCCAACCGGGTCTTAATTCGGCAGCTTTTTTGGCATATTTACGGGCTTGCGTTGCTGTCGAAGTACTTAAAGCATCCCCTTTCCGTCTTTCTAACTGGGCCATTAACATATATAGTGAAGCTTGTTTTGAGCCATTCGGTTCAAGATTGATGGCTTCCTGCACATATTTTTGAGCTGTGCTGTTATCGCCTTTATCTGCATACGTTTGAGCAATTATTTTGGCTCTTTGAGAGGTGGGTTCTAACTTGTGCAGCTTTAAATAAACCTCATTGTATAAGGCATCACTTTTACAATTAGACCGGCTCAACCGACTATAAAGATTTTTGACCAAATCTAAATCATTGGGGTTCGCTCTAAACTCTGCTTCATACATGTTTTTGATGTCGGCACAAGAAGCTAAAGTTGTAGTTGTGGTGGTGCTGACAGTTTGAAGTTTTTCCGCTATACCGTCAACCAATTCTTGCACTTGTTTGTACTGTTCTGCTTCTCCTGCATTATTGGCAATATTGTAATCAATTATGTCCGAAATTTTATTGTACTGCTCCAATACTTGTTCTCGGGTTACCTTTTTTTGGTTGTATTTGTTCAACCAATCGTTGAAATAAGGTATCAATACAAAATATCCGGTTTCCTCTTGCAAAATGCTTACGGCCAAATTTATCAAATCAGAATATTCCTTGGTTGCCCAAGGACGTAACTCTTTCAGTTTAACCGCCTTCCAAGCGGCCACATCTCCTTCTTCGCCAAAGTACTGTGCCCTTTTATCGTAAATCATCATGATCGTATCTACATAAGCCTGTTTGGTCAGCGAATCTTTGGCTTGTTTGGCATACGCTTCATACATTGTTACCCCGTTTAAATAGGTTGTTTTTCGGGCTGCCGGTGCATTTTGATAAATATATTGCCAATAAGGAAGGGCATCTTCATACATGTTGTGTTTGAAAAATTCACGGTAAAGGGAGTAATTCTTTTTACTTTCGAGACTATCACTACCCCATTTGCCGGCATCAACATTTATTTGAGCATCGGCATCTAATTGAACTGTGGGGGTTTCTTGTGTTGTTTTGGGGGTTTGTTGGGTTTGTTTAACTGTTTTCGTTCCGCAAGAAGCGAGGTATATGGTTATTCCCAACAAAATCAGGGTGAAATACAAAGGTTGATGTTTCATAAAAGAGGGTTTTGTGTGTTTTGGTATTTGGTGTTATTTTAAAAAAGTGGTGTTCGTTGAATTGGGTAAATATAGAGCTTAGAATAGAAGGTTGGAAATTAGACTTGAGAAAGATTATATTGTTAATTGTATGTCAAAAAAGGCGTTTTGAGTCGTATTGTTATTTGTTCTTTTTGAAAGCTAAAAACTAAAAAAAACTGTTATTTACCCTGTGAAGAGTTTGTTTTAGGTTTAAAAGCAGCGTCATCGGTCAACTTGACAGTACCGGTAATTTTAAGCAATTTGTATCGGCTAAAATCTTGTTCTGCCTGAAAACCGGTTGCAAAAATGCTTTCACTATCAGTGGTTACTTTGACAAACTTATCGGAAGTAATCTTTTTGGTTTTTTCGTTCCATATCAATTCTTCTGTTTCCAATTTTTCGTTTTTAACAGCATTGTTCCAAATTACGTTTGTTCGCAAAAGTGTTTCCTGCTTTTGTTCGTACTTCACCCCATAATCCGCACTCAATGTGCTGCTTACTTTTAAGCTGTCATTAAAAAAAGTAACCGATAACCCATCGGGAAACTCGATATATGGTTCGGCAGTTTTGTAACGATACAAAACGGGGGCAGTTAGTTCTACTTTTACCTTTCCGGCATCACTATACAAAAGCCTGACGTTTTTAATAGTTTCAACAGCAGTTTCAAATTTGCTGCTGAGTTGATTGACTTCGGTTAAGGGGTTTTCACATGCGTTTAACATTAAGAAGAAACACAGAGAAAAAATAGAGACTGATTTCATCATTATAATAAAATATGTAGTAAACTTACGAAAAGGAATGACAAGTGGTTGGTTTGATAGAATGTTATTGTACTCCTAAATCGGAAAGGATATTAGTATAGATGCGATAAATGCAGCTTTAGAGCAAACTAAATATAGAATTTTTATTTTAATGTAATTTCAACTTCGGTTTCCCAATCCTCTTTTATGGCTATAGCAATTTTGGGGGTAAAGATGGGTTCGGGTTGTGTTTTTTGGGCGTAATTACCAGTGTCCCAAATCCCGTTTTTATTTTGGTCTTCAACAACAACAATCTTGTATTCACCGGGTTTTAAAAGCTGCAAAGTAATACTGTTTTGAGTAATCACCTCTTCTCTCAAAAGTTTATAGGTTTTATCGTAAAGCTTAAGTAGATAGGTATTGTTTTGGTCAAACTCTTTTAAGTTCACGATGAGCGTTCCATAAGTATCGGGGTTATAAACACTGTACGATACTGTAATCTCTTCGTTCACCTCGCCATAGTAATCGGTTATAGTGCTATCGGGAATAACTAATTTATACTTTTTTTCGGGCTTCCATTCGTAATTAAAACTCAAATTCCGGTAATTGCTGATTGAAACATATTTGTTGATATTGATCAATGTGCTGTCTTCAAATACTTGTACCAAAGAGGTGTCTATACGGGTTATCGGGTGGTTAAACTTAAGCCATAAATCAGATTGATAGTTGATGCTCGACACACCTCTCCCACCCTTTGCGTTCGATATGTACTTGATTGGTTGCAAGGTCATTTCCCGAATCGTTCTTCTAAATTGAATGGTGTCCATCAAAAGAGTATCGTTGAAAAGCAGAAATGAAACGGGCGAAAACTCAGGAATGTCTTTATACCATAAATGCAGGGTGTCGTTTGTTTCCGATTTTTCAATCAGATAATTTTCAGCAGTTAATAAGGTATCTAAAATTGATACTTGAAGATTTTCAATGGGTTTAGAGAAATCTATTTCTATATGACCATATTCTTTGTTCTTGCGCTCCATAATTTTAGCTTTATCCAGCCCTTCGTTAAATAACCTAAGTACAGGTTTGATTGGAAGGGTATCGGCCGGATTGATTCCGGAAGAATAGAATGCAATAGATTCGTTTGGAAGGTCAAAAAAGTAACTGGAGTTTTTATCAAGCAAAGCAAACAGATAGTAGGTTTGATCAGATAAATTACTGAGTCTGAAATTACCTTTCTCGTCAGTACGGCTGATTTGAGCGGGAGGTGTAGTGGTAAATAAACTATCTTCGGCATTGTTGTAAACAGCCACTAAAGCATCTTTGACCGGATCGCCGTTATCGGCAAAAATCAAATTACCGCTAATGAACAAAGAGTCAATATGATCTCCGGTCGAAAAAGCATATTCGAAGTTAGTCATCGGATTACCTTCGGTTAAATCCTTGATGCTATTACCAAAATTGATGGTATAAGTGGTGTTTGGTAATAAGTCTTGTTTAAACTTGACCACCAATGTTTTTCCCCGCAACTTAATATCGGGGCGAGTTTTCATATAGGGCGAAATGAAAATTTCCGTTTGTGGATTATTGAGCGTTACAAATTCATCGAATTTGAGCAAAACCGATTTACTGTCGAATTTTGTACTACGATTAGCGGGGTCAATTTTCACCACTACCGGGGGCTTTTCATCTTTAACACCTCCTGAAGGAGATACCCGATTTGCACAACCCAATTCAAAGACACAAGCTGCAATGGATAAAAACAGAAAAAGGCGCAAGTAAATGCCTTTACCCTTTACCCTTGTTTGTACCCTATATAATAAGGTTCTGTTAATGGTATCAATCAAAAGGGTTTGGGTATAATCATTCACAAATAAGAACATTTTTCTAAATCAAACGTAGTCGGCAAGGCTCAATTGTCTATTGGGCTTGCAAAAGTAACTACTTTGTTGGTAATAGGCTAACAGATGTCAATTTGAAGCGTCTCGATTGCACTGTTTATCCAATTTTGGAAATACATTGAATGCTATCATTATCCTATAAACTAAATTGATTAGTGGCAAATCAGCTATATGTTCACTAATTTTTTGAGAACGGTTTGTTTAATTTGATAGGCCAACAGGTGTAAATGCTAGTATTTATTGGCACTGCAACTTTATTTGGCTTTTTTTGCAAAAAAACTTTGCAAAAGTTTTGCAAAATAAATTAGCAGTTGTATCTTTGCTTCGTGTTAGGAACGCAAGTTTGAAATCCAAACAAGCAAGCTAACGCATTGAAGTAGGAGTGCAGGGTAAGCGAGTTTGCACAACAAAGCTTACCCTTTTTTCACCTCTTCATATAATGAATAATTCAATAGCCGTTACGATAAATTAAAAAATGAATAACATGCCCATCAAAACGTTTAGCCATGACACACTTTCCAATCCAAATTCCCCGGCAAATTCGAATTACCAATAAAGTTATTTATTGGTTTGTCGGTACTATGTTAGTAACAAATTTACTTACTTTCATTTTATTAAAGTCGGAGAGAAAATCAGCCTCTGCTTCTGTCATACAAACGACCGCAGAAACAAAAAACAATTTTTACCTGATTGATCAAGCACAAACCTTTGTGATGGATGTTGAGAAATTTGAACGTTCGGTAAAACAAATAGCCACTAATTTAAACGTCCCACCCGAATGGTTGATGGCGGTGATTTACTCTGAGTCTAAATTCGATGCTTCGGCAACTAATAAAAATAGTGGCGCAACAGGTCTTATTCAATGGAAGCCTTCTGAAATCAATCAACTGGGTATCACCGTAGAAAAGCTTCGCAATTTGAGTCACGAAGAACAACTGAAATTAGTAGAGAAATACTATAAATGGGTAAAAAAGAACAAAAAGCCCTTAGAAAACCTAACCGAATTTTACTTGGGCGCATTTTACCCCGATGCTATCGGAGAAGAATACTGCTATGCCATTTACAAACAAAATGAAGTAGGCTATAAACAATATCAACCTTTGGATGCCAATAAAGACGGACAAATTACGGTAAAAGAAATTGACGAGCGTTTGAAACGTCTGTTCCCCACTGCCTACATGATTGAAAGAACAGAACCAAAAGGGTTTTGGGCTTGGTTAGGTTGGTAGGTATGCTTAATCTGTTTTTTGTTAAGGAAGCCTTTGCTTTGTGCGAAGGCTTCCTTTTTTTATTTAGAATTGTAAGGTTGCGGAAAACACAAATATTCTATTCTATAGATTGTTGTGTGCTATCAGATTCTCAACTTCATCCTTCCGAATATGCCGGCAAATGTTGTTTTACAAAAGCAATGGAATTGGATATGTCTGTATGCAATAGTCTATCTTCGCTTAAGAACGGTACTGTCTTACGGTATTCGGATAATACCTGTTCTATAATAGGTGAGCTTTGAAGTGTCGGGGAGCTTGTTTTTTTACGCAAATCCAATGCTTGTGTGGCTGTGAGCAGTTCTATTGCCAAGATACGGGTTAGATTTTCTACCACTCGGTAACATTTGGTTGCCGCATTTGCCCCCATACTTACATGATCTTCCTGTCCATTTGAAGAGGGAATGGAATCTACCGAAGCCGGACTGCATAATTGTTTGTTTTGGCTCACCAATGCAGCTGCTGCGTATTGCGGAATCATTAATCCCGAATGTAACCCTGAGTTTTCCATCAAGAACGCGGGTAATTCTCTTTGACCGCTCAACATGGTAAAGGTTCTCCTTTCGGAAATACTGCCTAATTCAGCTAAGGCAATTGCCAGATAATCCAATGTCAATGCTAAAGGTTGTCCATGAAAATTTCCCCCCGACAGAATTAAATCTTCCTCTTCATACAACAAGGGATTGTCTGTAACGGCATTGGTCTCCCGTCCTACAATGTCGGCAACATGGGCAATAGCATCTAAAGATGCCCCGTGTACTTGTGGCACACATCTAAAAGAGTAGGGGTCTTGAACATGCTTTTTAACTTGTTTTCCGATTTGACTGCCCGATAGAAACCTTAACAGTCTTTGTGCTGAAGTTTTTTGTCCGACCTGTTGCCTTATTTCGTGAATCAATGGATGTAGCGGTGAATAGTGCGCATCGTAAGCATCGTAAGAGATGGCCGCAATCAAATCAGCACACGCGGCAAGATGATTGGCTTGTTCAACACACCAAACCGCATAAGCCGCCATAAATTGGGTGCCGTTGATAAGTGCGAGACCTTCTTTGGATTGCAATTCGAGGGGTTGCCATCCTAAGGATTGTAATACTGTACTCGCTGATTGTTTTTTACCTTGAAAATAGACTTCCCCCATACCAATAAGGGGTAATGACAAATGCGATAGCGGGGCTAAATCACCGGATGCTCCCAAAGAGCCTTGTTCATAAACGACCGGTAATATCCGTTGGTTAAAAAAGTCTGCGAGTCTTTGAACGGTAGCTAATTGAACACCCGAATGACCATAGGACAAGGATTGTATTTTTAACAATAACATTAGACGAACTATTTCCGCCGGCACTTCGTCCCCCGTTCCACAAGCATGTGACATCAACAAGTTTTGTTGCAATGAACGCAAATCGGCCGTGGATATTCCTACATTATACAATGCCCCAAAACCGGTATTGATTCCGTAAAATCTTTCTTTGGAGGAAGAAAGTTTTTGGTCTAAATAGTTCCGGCATGAACGGATACAAATTTCTACTTCGTCGCTTAATGTGATTTTGGAATTGGGTGAAACTGCAATGCGGTAAGCCGTATCGGTATCTAACCAATCATTGGTTATGGTATGTTGCATAACGGTATTAGAGCTATGTGTTCGTTAGAAAGTTAGTATATTTTGACTTGCAAAGGTACAGTTCTTTTTATGTATCGGGTAAAAAAATACAACATCTAACCGGTCTTCATACAATTGCCATACCTTTAAGTAACTTTGTTGCTCGATAGCTGTTATGAAGTTTGTGAAAAAACAGATTGATCGAACACAATCAATTGGGTTACTCGACTTTGGTTGCCCAATGACTTATTTTAGAATAGCTGTCTATTCCTGTCTTTCAATAGTTAATTTTCAATATTAGGTTTGTTAATTTGTTCACTTATGTCTTTAAAGAAAAACGGTAGTCTTATTGCAAGTCCTTTGGTTTACCTTTTCATCTTGGCAATGTTTTATACTTCTTGTATGAAAGATGTTACTATCAATCTCCCTGAATATGAAAGCAAGTTGGTGGTGGAGAGTTATTTAGACAGTAATGTGCCGTTTTACATAGTTTCAGTAACAGAAAGCGTTTCGTTTTTTACCCCCAGTACTTTCCCTGTTTCTCAGGTTTTACCGGTTGTCAATCATGCCATCGTTACCATTACAAAGGGCAGTAAAACGGATACACTTGCGTTTATAGATAGCCTGCAAGTATATGTTAAAGCATTACAAACGCCTTTGTCCGATACTGATTTTGAGCCTTACCAACTTCGGGTCGTTGATACTTCTACAAATCGAATTGCAACAGCTACCACTCAATTTTTAACTAAAGTGCCCATTGATACGGTTTTGTATTTACTCAACGACTCGTTAGAAGCGGCTATGCTGTTATACTTTTACGACCCCAAACCCGATGTGAACTATTATAAAGTATGGTTTGCCAATGCCGCCAATCCTTTTGAAAGAGACTCTTTGAGAACTTGGGAGTTTTCGGATAAGGCATTGGGGGATGACCGCGTATCTGCCGGAATGGGTTACCGGTTTAGGGTGGACGATACGCTGATAGTAAGGCTTTACCATATTAACGAAGAGTACTTCCGGTTTTTAGATACCGTTGACGATGCCGATGATGCGGTCAGTAGTCCTTTTAGCCGCCCTTCCCGCATTGAAAGCAATATACAAGGAGGTACCGGCATTTTTGTTGCCCTTACTTATGACCAACGTATTGTGCCCATAATTCAATAAAAAAGACCTCAACTTTTATGGAGCATTTAAAAATTGCTATTTTTACCGCCAACCTGAACATTGTCCTATATGCTTAGGTAAATGCTTGCACTCAACCTTAATCCACACAATCAGATGATGCAACTTGGACAAAGCCGCGTAATAATCGAAAATGTTTATCCCGAATTAGATGGCGGTCAATATTATATCAAACGGGTAGTCGGTCAAAGCGTTGCAGTTGAAGCCGATATTTTAGCAGACGGGCATGACATTGTCGCTGCAATATTGAAGTACCGTTTTCGGAGTGCCAAAAAATGGCAACAAGTAACAATGGCCCCAATTGCCAATGATCGCTGGGGGGCAAGTTTTACCGTTCAGCAACAAGGCATGTATGAATATACGATTGAAGCTTGGGTTGACTATGCCCTCACTTGGCAACATGGAGCCATTCGAAAAATAGAAGACGGTCAACATATTATTTCAGAATTATTGGAAGGGGTGCAATATCTCGAAAAGGTAATTCCACATTGCACGGAAGAGGAAATCGGCTCGTTGAACTATATCAAGCAGTTATTGACCGATGAAACCCGTTATCACGAAGCCATTCTGCATGTCAAATCAGAAAATCTGCATAAAATATTTTTATCACACCCCGCCAAAGATTTTTCGGTTACCTACCCTACCCTGCAAGTATTTGTGGATCGTCACAAAGCGTTGTTCAGTACTTGGTATGAATTTTTCCCGCGCTCAGCATCAGAAGTAGAAGGTAAACATGGTACGTTTAAAGACTGTATTCGCTTGTTGCCACGTATCTCACAAATGGGGTTTGATGTGCTTTATTTTCCGCCCATCCACCCTATCGGCGAGGTAAATCGGAAAGGTAAAAACAATGCCACCACTGCATTACCCGATGATGTGGGTTCTCCTTGGGGCATCGGCTCAAAGTTTGGGGGGCATACCGATATACATCCTGAATTAGGCACTTTAGAAGATTTTACCACCCTCATAGCCGAAGCTAAACATCTCGGCATTGAAATAGCGATGGATTTTGCCTTGCAATGTGCGCCCGATCATCCCTATGTAGAAAAATATCCGCAATGGTTCAGGTGGCGACCCGATGGAACGGTTCAGTATGCCGAAAATCCTCCAAAGAAATATCAGGACATTCTACCCATATTTTTCGAAACCCCCGATTGGCAAAATCTATGGAAAGAGTTGCTTAGAGTGGCCCTTTATTGGGTAGAAAAAGGTATCAGCATTTTTAGAGTGGACAATCCGCACACCAAGCCCTTCAGGTTTTGGCAATGGTTAATTGCTGAGGTAAAAAAGGATCATCCCGAAGTTCTTTTTTTGGCCGAAGCCTTTACCGTTCCCAAAATCATGCATCAGTTGGCTAAGGTTGGTTTTTCCCAATCCTATACCTACTACACTTGGCGTACCCACAAACACGAAATCGTAGAGTACATGACGGAACTGACCCAAACCGTTTCCAATGAATATTTTAGACCAAACTTTTGGCCAAATACGCCTGATATAAACCCATACGTCATGCAAACCGGCAACGAAGCCGTGTTTATGACCAAGTTGTTCATGGCTGCTACCCTCAGTTCGAGTTATGGGATTTACGGTCCTGTTTTTGAAATGATGCAATTTCATGCAGTACCCGGCAAAGAAGAATATTTTAACTCCGAGAAATACGAATTAAAACATTGGGATTGGGAACAATCAAACCGGCTCACTTACCTAATAACCATTCTCAACAAAATCAGACGAGAAAACTTCGCTTTGCAGGACTTTAACAATATTCAATTTTGTCCCATCGAAAACAATCACTTGTTGTCTTATTTCAAAACCACCCCCGACCACGACAATCAACTGCTGATGGTGGTCAACCTCGACCCGTATCATCGGCAATGGGGAATGGTGCGTTTGCCATACAAAGAATTGGGTTTGTTGCCCGGACAAAGGTTAATCATGAATGACCTCATCAGTGGCAACAGCTATGTTTGGGACAAAGAACTTAATTACGTAGAACTTGGGCCGGAATTTCCCTTCCATCTCTTTAAAATTCAAAAAATGATGTGGTAGCCGGCTATTATGCCGTTATTTTCTAAAATAATCAGTTTGAGGTAACAAATCTGTCCGATAACAAGTCTTTAGTAAGTTAGCTTGATACGGGTTTTCATTTAGAATTCTAAACGAAGTAATTTCCTGTAAATCTAATTAAGTCAATCAGGATTATTAAACCACCTTGAGTCGGAATAAACATTAAACAAAAGAATATCAACATTTATGAAACATGTGCCTAACCTCATTACACTGCTCAACCTGGCTTTGGGATGCACCGCAATTATTTTAGCTTTTTCAGGAGATATGTATTGGGTGCCTCATCTCGTCATCGCAGCCGCTTTAGCCGATTTTATTGACGGTTTGGCTGCCCGAATGTTGAAAGTATCATCCCCACTTGGAGTGCAGTTGGATTCGTTGGCAGACATGGTTACTTTTGGAGTCTTACCCGGAGTGGTCATCTACCAACTTTTGCATGAAGCAATCGGCTACACAGTGTTGTGGTGGCAACCTTTGCCGGCCATGTTGATTACTATCTTTTCGGCCATCCGTTTAGCCAAGTTTAACATTGATACCCGCCAAACAGATGGATTTATCGGCGTTCCGACCCCAACCTGCACCATGTTTATAATCTCTTTGTTGTTGATTACCCAAAACGACCGTTTCGGGTTGGCAAGTTTTATTTATCAGCCGGTATTTTTGTATGCTATCACGCTCATTTTCTCCCTGCTTTTAGTTGCCGAGTTGCCAATGCCCGCGCTTAAATTCAAGCATCTCGGTTGGAAGGGGAATGAAACCAAATACATTGCCGTCGGTTTAGGACTATTGCTCATCGCATTACTTGGCGGCTTAGGGATTGCTATCGCTATTTTGATTTATATTCTAATAGCAATCGTGCAGAAGGTTTTGGGGTTTAGGAGTAAGGTTTCGGCGGAGTAATTTTGGATAATGGGTATTGGATGGTGCTTTTCTTTCTTGAACCAGATTTGGGGGTTATCAAGAGGAAAGATTATTACAACTTCTCCCCCCGAATCAACAAAACCTCTTTAACAGATTGCTCTTTCAGATGCAGAAACTTCTTTCGTTCTTCATCTTGTTTGAAGTCTTCAAAATCCTTTTCGGTTTCAAAGACCACCAAATGAATTTCGTAAGGCGGGTCAATATGATGTTCGATATAAGACTGTTCATTTGGTCTTACCCGGAACAATAGTTGCCCGTTGTATTTTGCGATGGTTGGGATGGCGATGGCTTCAAATTGGTCGAACACTGCTTCCTGCCCTTCAGTTATGTAAATGAGTTGGGTTATATAAATCATGATACCTGTTGGTTAATATGAGGCATGTTTCAGTGTGTAAATGTAAGGGATTGTTTGCTGAAATAACCATCTACTTTCCGGCCTTAGGCTGATAATTTGGTAAGTCGTGCAGATGTTCCATCAGTTCAGCTTCTTAAAGTCAGGTGTTGGGTTTGAAATTTGCATAGCAGAATTTGGTAGGGATTAAGCAAAAAGTCATGCTATACCTTTACTATCGATGTTGATTTGTCAGGCTAAAGACTTACTTTTTGTTATTGTTTGTCAAAGTATAGTCGTACCTTTGCCTTTAATTAATTAACCTGAACTTATATAGTTATGGGGAAATATTCCTTACAGATACAGCAGCTTAGCAATAAAATGAAAGATTATGCGGGTTTGCAAAAAGTAACTCCACCTCCAACGGGTTGGATAAAGGCCATCCGAACTGCCATAGGTATGAGTATGTTGCAATTGGGTAACCGTCTTTCGATTACAAAACAAAGTGTGCAGGATATGGAACGAAGGGAGATAGACGGAACTATCACTATAAAATCCCTTCGGGAGGCGGCAAAGGCTTTAGATATGCAGTTGGTGTATGGCTTTGTGCCTGCCGATGGAAGTTTAGAGGAACTCATAGACCGAAAGGCAAAAGAACTGGCTATCCAAATTGTGTTGCGAACTAATAACACGATGAAATTAGAAGACCAAGAAAATACTAAGCAACGCATTGAAAAAGCGATAGAAGAAAGGGCAATAGCCATTAAAAATGAAATGCCTAAAACTTTATGGGATTAGACTTTGACTATATAAACGGGCAAACACCTCTGGAAGAAGACGAAAAAGAAGGGCTGCTCATTTCCACTATTGCCACTCGCGGTGAATTGGACGAGTTTGAGCAGCAAAATATTGAACAGGCTGTTTTATGGACACTCAACCGTTCATTTAAAGCCGAAGTTGTGTTCACAGAAGATTTTTTGAAAGCAGTTCATAAGCGTATGTATGGCAACGTTTGGGCATGGGCAGGTGAGTTTCGCAAAACTAACAAAAATATTGGAGTGGATAAATGGCAGATAACAACCGATTTAAGAGCATTGTTAGACGATGTCAGGTTTTGGTATGCCAACAGTATTTACAACCCCGACGAATGTGCCATTCGATTTAAGCATCGTTTGGTAAGCATTCATTGTTTTAGCAATGGTAATGGGAGACATAGCCGCTTGATGGCGGATATATTGATTGAGAAAATTTTTAAGCAACCTGTTTTTACATGGGGGGCAGGGAGTTTGGTAAAACAAGGGGATCAACGAGCTGCTTATCTCAGTGCCATTAAGGCTGCCGACTATGGAGATATTCAACCATTAATAACCTTTGCAAGGTCTTAGCTAACTAGGAAGGAACAGCTAGCTAAAATTGAACCATTTTTGAAGAAAGAGGGATACAATTGATCGAGCGTAAAATCTGTTGACTGCTAATTTGAGGGGTGTTTCAAAAAATCGCCGTCCACAATCAACAACTTTGCACCATTTTCCGAAAAAGAGCGGTGGGAACTAAGTTCATCCGAAACAACGTATGTTCCGCCTTTTGAAAGTTTGATGCGCTCGCCGGTGCTTAGTTCGCTGATAAACTCTCCTTCTAAACAATGGACTATATGTCCTTTTTGACACCAATGGTCTGCCAAATAATCTTTGGTGTATTCTACTACACGAATTCTAAGCCCGCCGAATTGAATGGTTTGCCAATATGCAGTTCCTGTTTCTCCTGCATATTCTGTTTTTTTAATCGCATCCCAGTCAATGGTTTGAAAAGGTATATTGCTCATTTTGCTTTCTGTTTCTGTTTGTGGTTGCGAAAAATCTACTGATATGTTGTGCTAATACTCACATTCCCCCTATTTCATTTTGAGGTGTTTTCGAATTTCATAAGATAAGTGGCTCAAAGTTAGTCTGAGTAGGTCGTTATTATTAAGGTTGAGGCAACCCCCTATCTGTTTGAAACCATATTCATCATCATCCCTAATTTTACAAACTAGGGGTGCGGAAAGCAGGTTAGAATGCTTGCTAGTTCTTGCTGAATAAGCACTTCATGTTGCCTATAACAAACAGTTCATAACAACCTCTACCAATTATTATCTTGAAGTTACCGGACAATATTATTCTATGCCCAGCACCATAAGTCCGTTGGTGGTGGCAATGTTTACCAGCGTATCTACATCATACAGACGACAGGCTTCGAGCATCACACGCATTTCTGTCCAAAGGTCGCCGTCTGAATAGGGTTTGTAAATATCGCTGATATTATCGGTACCAAAACCAACAATTAATCCTAAAGGAGCCATTTCGTCAACCGGAGTGATGGAGTTATGACTGGGAGCCAGTTTTTCGGTTCGGTTATGATCTATCCATGCAGTAGGGCACGAAATAACCATCACCCCCGCATCCTTCATCATGGCATACAATTGATGCCGGTAAGCTCGAGGATGTGCTGCAACAGAAATGCAGTGGACGGCAGCAACTCTGCCTTGCATCCCATGCTCAATGGTTTTTCGCGTCAGGAGTTCGGTTTCGCGCTCTTCATCGGTATTAAATTGGTCCACATGAACGTGTACCATTTTACCCATTGATTTACCCGTTGAGAGCAATATGTCTAAATGCTCGTCTTCGCGTCCGCTGTCTTTAGCCGGTAACCCACCAATTATATCTACAAACTGAACGGCAATATCGTACCAATAGCGCGCTTTGGGTTCAATTACCCCTTTTAGCACTTGATTTACAAATCGCAATTTAATGTCTTTGCCATAGTTGTCGCGCAATTTCTGAGCGGCAATGATGGCTTTATCTTCAATGACCTCATCAATATCTATGAATGTGCCCAAGGCCTGTGTGCCTTGCTCTAAAAAATACTCTACCGCGCGAGCCATCCGTCCGTAAATTTCATCAGGAGTAGCCTCTCGCTTCATTTTGTCAATCAAGTACCATTTGTCCTTTAATGGAGCATTTACGTATTGGAAGTTCTCATCAGTAAGGGTATAAGCACGATCCAAATGCGCATGGGTATTCACCCAACCACCGCGTTGGTGGATTTTGCCAATTACTACTTGTTTTAAGTTCATGTTTATTATTTGTTTGTGATTAATTGTTAGTCAGGAGCGAATACGGTAAATCTTTTTAATGCTGCTTCCTTCAAAGGGCATAAAAAAAGCGTTTACCTAAATTGGTAAACGCTTTTGAAAAATCAAGTATGGAGTTGGTTGTGTTCTTGTTTCACAAAATCAGTATCGTCTGTCAATAGTTTGTTTAAGGCTAAATGTGTTTTCTCAAAGCCAAAACTCTTCAATGTTTGTTGCATTAATTCTTCTATTTCTTTGTTGCATAAATTGCCGATGCTTCCTTCGTGTGTATGTTGTACAGACAGAGAAGGTTCGTAGTTGCCCGCAGCAATGTCTTCACCCACTTTTCGGTAAGCATCGCGGAAGGAGGTACCTTCCAACACCAATTGGTTGACCACTTCTACACTAAACATATACCGGTAACGCTCGTCTTTTACGGCATCGGGATTGACCTTCATGTTTTCGAGCATGTACTTTGTAATGGCGAGACAGTTCTTAAGGTCTTCAAATGCCGGTAAAAAATCTTCTTTAATAATTTGCAAATCGCGGTGATAGCCCGATGGAAGGTTAGCGGTAATCATGGCTATTTGTTGAGGTAATACGGCCAGCTTGTTGCATTTTGCTCTGATTAATTCAAACACATCGGGATTCTTTTTGTGGGGCATAATGCTCGACCCTGTGGTGAGGTTGTCGGGCAGGCTAACAAAACCGAAGTTTTGACTGATATAAAGACAGACATCTTGAGCTAATTTGGCCATCGTAGCGGCGATAGAAGCCATCGCATCGGCTACAATTCGCTCGGTTTTACCGCGCCCCATTTGGGCATACACTACGTTGTAATTGAGGGCATCAAAACCCATTAAATCGGTGGTCATTTGGCGGTTTAACGGAAAGGATGAACCATATCCTGCCGCCGAACCGAGGGGGTTTTTGTTGGTTATCTTGTAGGAGGCTTGCAGTAAAATCATGTCGTCAACAAGGCTTTCGGCATAAGCTCCAAACCAAAGTCCGAATGAGGAAGGCATTGCCACCTGATAATGAGTATAACCGGGTATTAAAATATCTTTGTAGCGATTGCTAAGGGTAATTAAGGTGTTGAAGAGCGGCTTAACCAAATTCACCACTTCTTCTATTTCGTGGCGGATAAACAGCTTTAAATCCAACAGTACCTGATCGTTACGGGAGCGGCCACTATGTACTTTTTTACCCATTTCGCCTAAACGCCGGGTTAAAATGAGTTCTACCTGCGAGTGAACGTCTTCTATTCCGTCTTCGATGGTAAATTTGCCTTGTTGAATTTCTTGGTAAACGGTGCGCAACTCAATCGTGAGCGTTTGCCATTCCGGATGGGTCAGTAATCCGATGCTTTGAAGCATTTTTATGTGTGCAAGGCTTCCTAAAACATCGTGTAAAGCCAAAAGCACGTCTAAATCCCTATCTTTACCAATGGTAAAAACCTCTATCTCTTTACTAATTTCAAAGCCTTTTTGCCAAAGTTTCATGGTTAATAAAGTTTTGCAAATGTACGTACTTTTTGAAGAACGCCAAATAGTTTGAGTTTTATGGGCGATATATTTTTGCTTATCGGAAGGTATTAGTCCAATGTAGAATTGGCAGGAAAGGGGTTTCCGTTTTACTCATGGAACCTTTTTTTCAATAATAGTGTTGCAGGCTTTGCATAATTGAATCGAAATAAAATATATTTTTACTGAACTCCCGATTTTACTGAAACATGAGCAAAGCAACTATCAAAGGACGCGATTTATTAAAGATTGGCTACGTCGAAGGGCGTATTGTAGGCATTGCCCTCAACGTTTTAGCAAAAAAACCATTTAAAACACAGAGCAAAGCACACAAATTAGCCTTGCTTGCCGATATTTTGGCAAACCCCGATACTCATGCTCAACATGAGCTGTTGGGGGTAATTGCTCAAGAACTGATGAGAGCAAAGAACGAGACTATTGCTGCCGGTTTACTGCCCAAACTGCACGATAAGCCTTTAGATTTTACCATTTATGGTGCGCAACATATAGAACCCGGTGCGCTCGATCAAATGTATGTGGCCATGAAATTGCCTGTAACAGTAAGTGGTGCCTTAATGCCCGATGCACATCAAGGTTACGGATTGCCTATTGGCGGTGTATTGGCTACCGAAAATTCGGTGATGCCTTATGGTGTCGGAATGGACATTGGCTGTCGCATGTGTTTGAGTATTTTTCCGTTGCAGTCAAATTTTTTAAAGGCGCAGCAAGACCGGCTAAAAAACATGCTCCTCGAACATACCCGTTTTGGAGGGATGGAGGTGTTTTCCAAACCTTTTGACGATGCCGTTTTGGACAGACCTGAATTTAAGGAAATCAACTTTTTGCGAGGATTGAAAGATGTTGCCTTTAAACAAATAGGAACATCGGGCGGAGGCAATCATTTTGTAGAGTTCGGTTTAGTAGAAATCATGGAACCAGATTTGAAAATAAACCTTCCGGCGGGTCAGTATTTGGGGTTGCTTTCCCACTCCGGTTCCCGT
Organism: uncultured Bacteroidota bacterium; assembly: GCA_937907475.1. Classification (GTDB taxonomy): domain Bacteria; phylum Bacteroidota; class Bacteroidia; order Chitinophagales; family UBA2359; genus UBA2359. The sequence goes on from CALCIK010000139.1 coordinate 17,619, forward strand.
GGATTGGGTGCTAAAATTGCAACCCACTATACCAAATTGGCTAAAGAGTTATGCCGTTTACCCAAAATTGCCGAAAACCTTGCATGGCTCGATTTACAATCAGAAGCAGGGCAAGAGTATTGGTTGGCTATGGAACTTGCCGGCGATTATGCTTCGGCTTGTCATCATCATATTCACTTGCGCATTGCGAAAGGATTGGGAGAACAACCATTGGCAATGGTTGAGAATCACCATAATTTTGCATGGAAAGAAACGTTGCCCGATGGAAGAACGGTCATTGTTCACCGAAAAGGAGCAACGCCGGCAGGTGTCGGAATATTGGGTATTATTCCCGGCTCGATGACTGCACCGGGTTTTATTGTAAGGGGTAAAGGCAATGCCGATTCGCTCCATTCAGCTTCGCATGGGGCAGGACGTTTGTTTTCGCGCAATAAGGCTAAAGAAATGATTACCGCTTCGGAAGTGCGCAAGTATTTAAAACAGCATGGGGTTACCCTTATCGGTGGGGGATTAGACGAAGCCCCTATGGCCTATAAAAACATACTTCACGTAATGAGTGCGCAATCCGATTTGGTGGAAGTGCTAGGCACATTTCTCCCTAAGATAGTGCGAATGGCGGGCGATGGAGAGCCGGAGTAACTACACTACTTCCTTTCGTTGTTCTTGCAGTTCCTCCAATTCTAAGGCGAGGAGTTCCCAATTTTCTACTTCCTGTTTCAATTGCTGTTTACAGTCTTGGTAATGGGACATTGCCGATTTTACTTTTTCATCGGGCTGTGCATAGAAGTCTGAGCCGGTCATTTGCAATTCATAATCTGCAATGATAGTTTCTAATTCGGCAATGACCTGTTCGGACTTCTTTACCTTGGTTTCTTGCCTCTTTATATCGCGGTCTATATTCTTTAGGGCTTCTCTTCTGTTAATTCGATCTTGCTTTGCCTCTAATTCGGTAAAATCTTTTTCGGGTGCAAGCCTGCTCTTCATGCCCAACTCGTCTAGGGTTTGCATGTTGCTGTCGCGCAAAAAGTCATAAATATCGCCTTGATATTCGCGTATCTTTTTGTTTTGGAAGTGGTAAACTTTATTGGTTAACCCTTGAAGGAATTCGCGGTCGTGAGATACCACAATGAGCGAGCCGTTAAAGTTTCGCAAGGCTTCTTTGAGTACTTCCTTGGCGCGCACATCTAAGTGGTTGGTCGGCTCATCTAAAATGAGGAGGTTGACCGGCTCTAAGAGCATTTTTGCCAAAGCAAGTCTCGATTTTTCACCACCCGACAACACTTGCACTTTTTTATCTGCCGCCTCGCCACTGAATAGAAACGCACCTAACAAGTTGCGAACTCTAAATCTCATATCACCTGTGGCAACATCGTCAATGGTTTGAAAAACGGTTTGGTTGCCGTCTAAAGTTTCAGCCTGACGCTGCTCAAAATACCCGATACTAACATTATGTCCCAGTTCAAACAGCCCATCATAAGGCTCTTTGCCGCTGATGATTTTGGTAAGAGTGGTTTTACCTTCGCCGTTTTTGCCTACAAAGGCTACTTTTTCGCCGCGCTCTAAGGTAAAATCTATATTGTCTAACACTAAGGTTTTACCATAGCTTTTACTCAGTTTGGCCATATTCACCACCACCTTTCCTGACCTTGGCGCATCGGGAAACCTAAAGTGGATAGCGTCTTTTTCTAAGTCGTCTATTTCTACCTTTTCTAACTTGTCAAGTTTTGAAATCAGGGTTTGAGCAAATTTTGCTTTGTTCTTTTTAGCCCTGAATTTATTGATCAGCGTTTCGGTATGTTCAATAAATTTTTCCTGTCGTTTCGACTCGGTTATTTGCCTTTCCTGCCGTTGTTGGCGAAGGGCTACAAATTCGGAATATGGGACTCGGTAATCGTAAGCTTTACCGTTGACCAACTCTACCGTCCGGTTACAAACGGCATCTAAAAAGGCAATATCGTGCGAAATAAGGACTACCCCGCCTTCGTAATTGTTTAAAAACCCTTCTAACCACATGATAGACTCAATGTCCAAGTGGTTGGTCGGCTCATCGAGGAGGACAAACGTGGGCTTTTGGAGTAGAATTTTAGCCAATTCAACGCGCATTTGCCAACCTCCGCTAAATTCACTGAGCGGGCGGTCAAAATCGCCGTTAACAAAACCCAAACCTTTTAAGATTTTTTCAATCTGCTCGCGGATAGTCAACCCGTCTAACCGTTGAAAATGATCTTGGGCATCGGTCAAATCATGTACTAACTGAAGGTACCCCGGAGAATCGTAGTCGGTTCTGTGGGTAATTTCTTCGGTATAATGCTCAATTTGCTCTTGTAATTGCAAGACAAGGGCAAAGGCAGTTGCGGCTTCTTCATACACCGTTTTTTGAGACTGAACGGGTATTTCTTGAGGAAGGTAGCCAAGGGTCGTGTTATTGTCTTTGTGAATGTTGCCGCCTTCGGGCTTCATTTGACCTATGAGTAAACGCAACATGGTGGATTTACCTGCCCCGTTCTTACCCACCAAGCCCAGCCTGTCGGAATCGGTAATAGAAAAACTAATGTCATCAAACAAAAACTGCCCGCCAAACTGAACCGAAACTCCCGATATTGAAATCATAAACCTGTTGTACTATTGCGTATATAGTGCAAAAGTAAGTGATTTTTATCAATATTGGACTGTTGGGGCAGTAAAATCCATTTGTAACTAGAATGTGGTGCAACGAGTGGTGCTTAATTGTATGGGCTTCGGTATTTTCTAAAACTCATGTACGACCAACCCGCTTCTTAATTTAGGTTCAAACCATGTGGATTTAGGGGGCATGACTTCTCCGGCATCGGCAACCTGAATAAGTTGTTTGACCGTTACCGGAGGGATGGCAAAAGCTACACTCATTTCGCCGCTATTGACGCGGTTTTCTAATTCGCTCAATCCACGTATCCCGCCTACAAAGTCTATCCTGCTATCGGAACGTTGATCTTTGATACCCAACAAATCGTTTAATACATACTTAGATAAAACGCTGATGGAAAGCGATTCTATGGGGTGTTTGGTATTTACTAAGTCTTTTCGGGCACTTAGTTTGTACCAGCTTCCATCCAAATACATGCCGAAGCTATAGACTTTGTTAGGCTTGGGTTTTGAAGGGTTGGGGGTAATGTCAAATAAATGGGACAGTTTTTCTAAAAGCTGTTCGGAAGTATATCCATTGAGGTCTTTTACTACGCGGTTGTAGTCCATAATGTTTACCTGATTATCGGGAAACAACACCGCAAGAAAGTAATTATAGGCTTCTTGCCCTGTGTGATTTGGGTTTTGCTTTCTGAGGTTCAGACAAACCTTGGCAGCCGCTTCGGCTCTATGATGTCCGTCTGCGATGTAAAGTTCGGCAACTTTGTTTTCGAAATAATCCTGTAAGTAAACCGTGTCAATTTGCTTGTACGTTGCCCAAAGGATGTGCTCTACCCCATCGGGCGAAGTAAACTCATAAGTCGGTAGCGTATATTGAACGATGCGTTCAATGATGCCATCAATATCGGGAACTTGTTTGTAGGTCAAAAATACGGGTTCTGAGTGCAATCGGGTAGTGAGGATATGGTCTATGCGATCCTGCTCTTTTTGGTGGCGGGTAAATTCGTGCTTTTTAATACCATTATTAAGGTATTCCTCAACAGACACCAAAGCAGCAAGTCCGATTTGTTGTCTGCCATCCATCGTTTGTGAATAGACATACATAGAAGGGTTTTTGTCTTGTTTCAATAACCCTTGCTTGATAAATTGTTCAAAATTACTTTTGGCTTTGCTGTACACCTGTGGGTCATATTCGCTAACGGTATCGGGGAGGTCTATATCGGCACGAGATATGTGTAGAAATGAAAGGGGATTATTTTGTGCTTCTTCTTTGGCTTCTTGCCGGTTCATCACATCATAAGGGCGAGCGGCTATCTTTTCTGCCCACTTTTGGGCTGGTCGCCATGCGGCGAATGGTTTAATAATGGACATAGTTAAAGTATTGGAGCGTTTAATTTTTAGAATTTATCAGTATTGGCAGCAAAAATAATAAATTAACATTAAGTCGTTCGATTGTTGAGCGATTTAGACTAAAAAATTGCAACTTGCCTTCAAATTTTCAAGTAGCATGAAACTAGTTCCCGAACAACTAAACCACATAATCGCTCAAAGGCGCACGGTAAAACCGGAGCATTTTAGCAGCCGTTTAGTTGACCGCAGTATTATAGAGCAAATATTGGAGAATGCCAAATGGGCACCCACACACGGGTTAAACGAACCCTGGCGATTTGTGGTATTTTCGGGTAACTCACGGCAACAGTTATCCGATTTTTTAACCGGTTGGTATATAAGACACACCGCTCCCGAAAAATTTAACGAACAAAAATTTAGATTACTCAAAGAAAGACCGTTCATGGCGGATTATATTGTTGCCATTTGTATGATACGCCAACCCGACACCAAAATACCCGAAATTGAAGATATAGAAGCGGTCGCCTGCGCTGTTCAAAACATACACCTGACCGCTACTGCTTACGGCTTAGTAGGCTATTGGAGTACTCCCGGTTCCACCTATTCTGTCGAGGCAAAAACATTCTTAACACTTGCCGAAAACGACCGGTGTCTTGGGTTCTTTTACCTCGGTTATCCCAAAAATGACCCGCCCGAAGGCAAACGAACGCCTATTCAGCAAAAAGTGCTGTGGCAAGAGTAAGTCTTTTGTCAAAAAAAGCGTTGTTTTTAAAAATACTTTTCTCGCAGGTGTTGGTATTTCTCAAAAGAAATTTAACTTTACACGGTTTTTCATGGCTTTAGGTTTTTAGGGTTAAACAATAAGGGTGAGGCATAGTACTTTACTAAGTACTATGCCCCCCTAATTTACCAAGCCGCTTCTCTCTTCTGTTTCACCCTTCCGCAACTACACACTACTTTTGGGGGAATGTTTTAAAATGCTAAGGCATATTGAGCATCTGTGTCGTTTTGTGCATTAGTTTTACAGGTGTTTTATTATTCCGTTTCCTTTTAAAGGAAGCTGTTATTTGTTCACCACGCTTCATCCATCTATGGCCCTATCTATTTATAAGTCATCGGCCGGGTCCGGCAAGACCTATACGCTTGTGAGCGAATACCTGCGATTGCTCATCAACCACCCTTCGGAGTTTAGAAATATTTTGGCCATCACCTTTACCAATAAGGCCACAGCCGAAATGAAAAACCGCATTGTATCGGCTTTGGCAAGAATTTGTGTCGGCAAGTTCCCGCAATTAGAGGAAACGCTGTTGGAGGAGGTCTATGGCGGGCAGATTAAAACCGAAAAAGATAGGGAGTCCTTTAGGAAACAACTACGGGAAAACGCGCGGCAGGCACTCACCAATATTTTGCACAGCTACTCCGAGTTTAATGTCAGCACGATTGACAGTTTTTTCCAACAAATCCTTCGCAATTTCGCCAAAGAGCTAAAACTGCCGTTGCGCTACGAAATTGAAATGGATACCTCTTATGCCTTAGATGAAATTGTCGGGCAACTGATGCAAGATGTGGGGCACGATAAGGATTTGACCAAATGGTTAGAGGACTTTGCCTTTGCGCAGGTGGATGAGGACAAGGGCTGGGATATTGCGCAAAGTATTACCCGCCTTGGGATGGAAATTTTTAGAGAAGAGGTGTGGGATAGTCTGACTGTTTCCGATGAAACCGATACAGATGCTTCAGTGGAAACTGCCGAAGAAGCCGAAATTGCTCCAAACAACAGTGGTGAGGAAAAACAAGATCAACAGGAAGCCCGAAACCTGCGCTATACTTTTCTGAAAAACCTGATTGGAGAGTTGTGGAAAATAAAACACCGGTTTGAAAAGGAGATGGAAAATTTTGGTAAAGATGCGCAAGTACTCGTTGCCGGACATAACCTTGCTGAAACCGATTTTAAAGCAGGAACCTTTTCTTTTTTTAAAAAAATTCAGGCTAAAGACTATGAAATAGGGGCCACGCTACAAAAAATTATAGATGGCAATACGGGCGAATGGTGCTCAAAAACATCGGGCAAAAAGCAAAAAATTGATCAATTGGTACAGGAAGGTGGGCTTCAAACCTTGCTGCTCGAAACGGTAGAATACCTCAACACCCATCTTCAAAAATATCATAGTGCCGCCGAAGTGCTCAAGAACATTTACGTTTATGGCATTTTGCACGACCTCAAAGACAAACTCCGAAACTATCGCACCGACAAGAACCTGATGCTCATCTCCGATACCAATAATGTGTTGAGGGCGGTGATTTCGACCGAAGACACCCCGTTTATTTACGAAAAAGTAGGCACGGTATATAGACACTTGCTCATTGATGAGTTTCAGGATACTTCTAGTTACCAATGGTTTAACCTCCTCCCGTTAGTGCAAAATGCTTTGGGCAGCAACCACACCGTATTGGTGGTGGGCGATGTCAAGCAAAGTATTTACCGGTGGCGGGGCGGTAACCTTCAACTGCTATTAAAGGGGTTGGCAAAAGACTTGCAAGCCTTCTACACGGCCAATGTCGAAAAGGAATTGACCGATAATTACCGCAGTGCTCAAAACATCGTGTCATTTAACAATGCTTTTTTTGAAACCGCTTCCGAATTGTTGGTAGCATCTATTGCCCATGTTTCGGGACAGAAACAACTGAAAAGGGCTTATTCCTCTGTTAAGCAAGGCATCAAACGAAATGTTGGCGGATATGTAAAAGTGGATCTTTTTTTAGACAATAATAAGGACGCAGATATCGGCTCGTGGAAACAACAAGCCCGAAACCAACTGTTGCAAACCATCAACGAATTAGAAACCCGTCAATGCCCCCTGCGCAATATGGCCGTCTTGGTGCGCTCGAATACCGAAGGGGCTGAAATCGCACAGTTTTTGAGTGCCAACAACAAAAGGGTGGTTTCATCTGAGTCGTTACTGCTCAAAAACTCGGTCAAGGTGCAATTGTTAATTGCCGTGCTTCATTATTTGGCCAATCCAAACAACACCATCGCCAAAACCGAGATATTGGTCAATTACCTTGCCCTGCATAAACCCGGAGAAACTTTAAACCACAGCATTTTTTCCGACCACCAAGACCGCTCCGACCACCCACTCTTTAACCAAATTCTGCCCCCCGATTTTATGCAAAAAACGGCAGAGATGGTTAAAAAGCCTCTTTACGAAACCATCGAACTGTTGCTGCAACTGTTAGCACTTCACCAACCTCCCGATGCCTATATTCAGCGGTTTCAGGATTTGATTTTAGAATTTAGCCGCACAAAAAGTGCCGATATCTTACATTTCTTAGAGTGGTGGCAGGAAAATAAGGAAAGAGACAAAACCTCCATCATCGTTCCCGAAGGAGAAAATGCGATTACCATTATGACCATACACAAAGCCAAGGGACTGGAGTTTCCGGTGGTATTTGTGCCTTATGCCGAATGGACGATGAAACCCAAGGAGGTGTTTTTGTGGACAAAAACAGACGAAGCACCTTTTAACCGATTAGGAGCGATACCGTTGCAATGGACTGCTTCTTTGGAACGCACCTATTTTACCGAAGATTACACCGCCGAGTTGATTCACTCCTATCTGGACAATCTGAACTTGCTTTACGTAGCCCTGACCCGTCCTACCGAAGAGCTTTACCTGTTTTCAAAAGTAAGCAAAAATATGGACGGTAATGTGGACAGTATTTACAAACTGCTTTACCAAACGCTTGGCAACTTTACCCTATCTCCGCTTTTTAACCCCGATACATTTACTTTTGAATGTGGACAACCGACAGATTGGACCACGTTGAATATAAAGGAATCTGACCAAATTGTGCAACTTACCCAATACCTCAGCAACGACTACCGCAGCAAAATAACCCTTCGCTCGGACTCGGAACGGTATTTTACCCTCTTTGACAATGCCCAAGCGGAAGCACTCAAACTGGGGCAGAAAATACATAGCGTATTGGAAAAGCTCAACTCGCCCAACGATATAGACAAGGTTATTCGGAAACTGCAAATTCAAGGACTGCTCACCGCTAAAGATGAGGGGTTAATCAAACAACGCTTGAAGCAAATTTTCGATCTGCCCCAAGTGCAAAATTGGTTTGACCCTAAATGGGAGGTGTTTTCAGAAAGAACCTTGCTTTGCGACAGCCTCCGCCAAATACCCGACCGCGTCATTGTACAAAATAACGAGGCGATTATCATAGACTATAAAACCGGAAAACGCGAAGTTAAACATCATCGCCAATTACAGAGATATGCAAAATGGTTGGCTGAAATGGGCTATAAGGTAGTGGGGCAATACTTGCTCTATATCTTGGAAAACGGTGCGGAAATTGTGGAGGGGAGGGAGGTTTGAGCTAACCCGACAGGAAGATAGCCCTACGACATTGGAAGTAACCCCCATTGAGCCTACCGTTTTTTAATACCACAACCTTCCCTTGACCGAGCGAATATACTGTAAGGTGTTGTTGGAAATAAGATGTCTCGGAGTTCGACGGATTTTTGAAAAAATGTTTCGATAGGCGGTAAACAAGGCGGGGAATTTAAACCCCGATGTCCACAAAAAATAACCGCTCCAAAAAAACAAGTGGGTCAATACATAGAACAACGGCAGATACTTATAGGCCACAACGGTTTTGTTTTCCAAGTTCCACCGGGTAAGGGTGGCTTCCGCCTCGCGCCCGTCCGGGCTTTTTTTGTGCAAAACGGTGATGTCGGCAGTGTATAAAATGCGAAAACCGGCATCGAGTGCTTTGTAGGCCAAGTCATACTCTTCCATGCCATAAAAAAACTCGGTGGTGTAAGTGCCCACCTTGTCGAACACCTCGCGCTTAATCAGGTGCCCGCTACCGATATAGTAGTTGGTTAAAAATTCCCGTTCTTGGCTGCGTTGTTTGTTTTTGGTGGCGATATAATATTCTTTTGTAACCGTCCGAAACTCCCTAAAGGCTAAAATTTTAACGTTATTGGATGTTTCGTATTGGTTGAGCAATTGAAGGGCAATGCCAATGATATTGTGATGGCTAAACTCGGCATCGTCGTCCATAAATATCAGCAAATCGGCTTTTGCTAAGGAGATGCCGAGGTTTCGGCCTCGCGCAACACCGAGGTTTTCGGGATGATGCTGGTAGTTCACCATAGCCCTTTCGGATGTGGGCAGCGTGTCTAAATAATCGGTTAGCGATTGATAAGAATCGGTAGAGCCGTTGTTGATGACTACTATTTCCTTTTGGTAACCGCTCACGTCTTCTAATTGCAACACATTTTTAATGGCAGCGATGGTGTCTAAAGGACGGTTATAGCTAATGATGACAAAAGAGAGGAGGGTTAAATCGGGTATCATATATAAAAATGACGTTTAACCCGTTTTCGACAGGTTGAAACATTGAAAAATGGAGAGCCGGTATTAGAGGCTTTTTCTGTTTGCAGAATTATTTAGGCATTAGTTCTGCGCCGATAAAGAAACTGCCGACCGCCACCCCATAGCGACGGCGAAGTTGCCGGTCGTCTGTATCGGGGCGAAGTTTCCAATAGTATTTACCCGGTTTCAGGTTTCGTGGCAAAGCCACCTGATAACTTTCCACTCCTGCCGGAATGAGGATATTCGCCAAGGGCATTTCGTTTTCGCGGTTGTCCATCACACTCACAATAATAGGAACATTGGGAGTGGGGTTAAATGCAAAATACAACTTGCTTTCCAAACAGTTAATGCCATTTTCGGGCAGCACGACACAATTTTGAAGCGATTCGGGTGGAAGCGAAACGCCACTTCGATGGAGTACTTCCGCTTCGATATGAGCCAATGGGCGAAACATATCGAGCAACTCCTCCAAAGTATATTCCTGTGCTTTTTCCTGCACATCCGCTTGCCCATAGTCTTCATCTGCAAACAAGTCATCGCCCAATGCGGCAACAATTCTTTGAGATTTAACAATGGGGTGGGGAGAAAGGGACAGTTGGACTAATTTTTCGGCAAATGTGCGTTGACGCAACACTAAATCGTTTCGCAAACGATGTTCAAATTCACTAAGAGCAGAGGCATCCAACTCCCCTCGCGCATATTTTTCAATTAGGATTAAATCTTGTTCCGATAACATGATTAAGTTGATTTAGAGTGGTATTTTAAAATTTTTTCTGTCAGTTCGGGAAAGTTTTCAATTAGTTCTTTTATTTCTTTGCTTTTAAGCATTTCCTGCATGAACGGTTCTTTACATTCTGATTTTTGTTTGCGAATGGCACTTGCCGATATCTTTTTAATCTCAGCTATTTCTTCATAAGATAGTTCTTCTTGAAAATAGAGTTTGAAAAAGTCACGACATTTTGGTATCAACTTATCTACCAATTTCCAAATAAGGGTGTTTGCATTTTTCAGTGCAACCACTTCATCTATTTTATGATCGTCTGCATACTTTTCAACGTTAAAACCTTTTGAAATCGTATTTGAGTTTTCGGCATATTCTTCGTTTTCCTCCAATTCTGTTTCGATGTTAAGCTCAAACGTTTCGTTCTTTAGTTTTAACTCGCCTTCATTCTTCAAATCAAACCAAACATTGCGGTAGGTTCTGCTGATATATGCGCCGAACCCCTTAATTCGATCTTTCAACTCAAAATCGGGATTTTGACATCGTTGCCAAAACTTGGTAATCGCTCGCCATGCCACATCCTGAGCACCTTCATTGTCACCTCCCCTACTGATGACAAAGGCTTTTACATTCGGTATAATCATTTTATAGATTGATACAATGATGTCGTGATTGCCTGCTCTAAATCCCGCTATTATCTCATCGTCTGATAAAAATGGCTTTATGATATTCTTGTTCATTATTTACACTTTTGAGTTGAGCAATTTGTTACCCAGTCTTACAGAATTTTCCTTTATTACCCCAAAAATTAACAATCCGGCTACCGAAAAGCGTGATCGGTTCATAAATTTTGGGGATTAGCTTTGGAACAAAGATAAAATTTTTATTTGGTGCGCAATTGCTAAGATTTTCGATACTCCTTTTTTGTTGAATGAACGAACACTTCGCCTCGGTCGTTGAGCCTGAAGAAATGACAATAAAACACCACTCACCACACTAAAGCACCCACCCATTTATCGAAAATATTACACCTCTTATCAAAACCGACTAGCCCCGTAATCGCAATTTGCAACCCAACCCAATAAATACTCCCCTTTAATTGGTTTTTGACTGATTAGGCAGAGGGAAATTCAACCAAAATTCACGGTTGACAAAGACCCTTTGTTGGTTAGCAAAACTTATTGGCAGGTTGACTTTACTTCATTGCAGGGGCGTTTTTAAATAAAACCGGTTGAACAAAAATCCTTGAAGGGGGGCTTTCGTCCAAAACAGGGTGGATATGCTTCATTGCAGGGGTGTTTTTAAATAAAACAGGCGGGGCAAAAACTTTTGTCAAGTGGATATTTTAAAAAACACGGGGGACTTTAGTATTTTGCAGGGGCGTTTTGTTTCTTTGTCGGGGCGTTTTGTTCTTTTTCAGGGGAGCAAGGGGTTCTTGCATGGGAGCAATTTGAACCTCAAATCGCTAAATATTGGAACTGAATGGGTGTGGCGAAATTATGAGCGACGAGGGCATGAATAATTAGCAGAGCCGATGAATTGATATGCTGTGAAGATGGATCCAACATTGGTTGTTCTTCATTTACCCTGCTTGGTCAATACTTCATACAACGCAATACGCTCAACAGCTTATGTAGCGGCGGTATTCGAAAATTTATGGAGGCCGATAAAGTATTGGTTTTCAAGAGTTGCCGTAGTTGCTCCACATCAATCCAACTGTTCAATCATAAAACTCGCGGTCGTGCTGATGCAACCATAATACCTGCATACTGTTATACCAAAGCACAAAAAGAAAATCTGCTTTGCATTTGTTTACCCAAGAAATTTTGGCGTGGTGGCAGCAAAACCAACGTAGCCTGCCATGGAAACTTACAGACGATGCCTATACGATATGGCTATCGGAGGTGATTCTGCAACAAACCCGCATAGAACAAGGGTTGCCCTATTACCTGAAATTTATTGAAGCCTATCCCACGGTCATAGATTTGGCAAATGCCCCGCAAGATGAGGTGATGCGGCATTGGGAAGGTTTGGGTTATTATGCTCGTGCGCGAAATATGCACCATACCGCCCAGTTCATTGCTGCCGAACTGAATGGGATATTCCCAAGCACTTATGCAGGCATCCGACAGTTAAAAGGCGTAGGCGATTATACGGCAGCTGCCATAGCATCTTTTGCTTTTAAGTTACCCCATGCCGTTGTGGATGGCAATGTTTACCGCCTCCTGTCGAGGTGTTTTGGAATAGAAACGCCCATTGATACCCCACAAGGCAAGAAGCAGTTTGCCGAACTTGCCCACGAACTTTTGAATAAGGGGAAGCCGGATTTATATAACCAAGCCATCATGGATTTCGGATCATTACAATGCAAGCCCGTCAACCCAGACTGTGGACAATGCCCTTTGCAGTCAATTTGTGTGGCATATCGCGATAATATGGTTTCGGAATTACCGGTTAAGCTCAAAAAGCTAATCCGCAAAAACCGTTTTTTAAACTACTTCTTGCTCCATACCCCCAACAACGGGTGGCTATTGCGCAAAAGAACCGCTAAAGATATTTGGCAAAACCTGTACGAGTTTTTATTGATAGAGTCCGAAAACGAATCGGCTGCCCACCAAGAATGGGCACAATATCCCGATGCTCAACTACTCATTCGGCAGTATGAAAAAGTGCCGTTGCAAGAAACAAGCGTTTTTAAGCAAGTGCTGACCCACCAAACCATCTATGCCCGCTTTTTTGAATTAAGGGTACAAGATATGGAGAAGTGGTTGCAACTGGGTTTTGTTGAAGTAGCCCCTGAAGCGATAAAACAATATGCGTTCCCAAAAATCATCAACAACTATTTGGCACAAAGGAGATAATAAGAATTTACGATTAACGATTAAAGAAGTTAGATTTTAGATGTAAGACTTTAGACTAAAGAATTTTATATTGCATAAATCTTTGCCTCGATTTCACACATACAAATTGCCTTTTCTTTCTGACTATTGACCTTTGCCTATTGCCTATTGTGCTGAATCGGGCAAGAGTTTAAAGGTTAACCGGTGATAGGGCGAGGGTCCATAAAGTTGGATGGCTTTGCGATGTTGGGCAGTGGGGTAACCCTTGTTTTGATGCCAGCCATACATGGGAAATTCCTCGTGCAAAAGGAGCATATAATCATCTCGGAAGGTTTTGGCGAGGATAGATGCAGCGGCGATATGGGTGTATTTGGCATCACCTTTTACCACACATTGATGCGGCACATCGCCGTATGGACGAAAACGATTGCCATCTATGGCGACAAACTGTGGTTGAGGTTGCAGTTGTTCCAATGCGCGGTGCATGGCAAGAATGGACGCTTGCAGGATATTGATTTGATCTATTTCGGCAGGTAATACCATCCCTACTGCCCAGTCAATAGCTTCTTGGTCAATGATACGTCTTGCCTGTTTGCGCTTTTGATGGCTGAGTTGTTTTGAGTCAATGATGCCGTTGTGGGTAAAATGCGCCGGAAGAACGACCGCAGCCGCAAACACCGGCCCGGCAAGACAACCTCTGCCCGCCTCGTCACAGCCGGCTTCGATAAGATGAGTTTGGAAAACAGGCAACATGCCGTTTAAAGTTGGTTTTGAGGGGCAAAGTTAGTGGATTGTTACCATTCCTGTTCATGAAAGGAAAAATAGGGCAAGCAAGTTGAATGATAGGAGGGTGGGAGCAAACGATATATCGCCCCTAATCTATAACCATATTTTTATCAATTGACCAATCAACGGGCGTGAATAAAGGCGGTAAAATAACATTAACTAGGATATACTGCCTATCTTTGTCAAAAATCTTGAGTAGCAAAGTACATTCGACAATCGGCACAACCGTTTTGACGTTTAACGAGTGGGAGTTACAAGAGGATATCTTTGCCCTAGGATTTGATTTGCACTAGGAAAAAAAATAACCATTGCCGCAACGGTTTAATTAGAGGTGCGTCAGTGTTTTGTGAATGGTTCGAAAACGGTTCTTGAGAAAAATTGTCTTAATGCTGTTGTATAGATTTAGGTATGAATAAATTGATTTTTCTGTTTTTTAATATTGCGGTGAGTTTGATACTACTCACCGTTCCATATATAAAAACTGCCAATGCCGAACGAAAGGCACAATTAACAAAGCGCGAATATCCGCAAGGTTATTTCGGACAGCCGATGGATATACCCATGCGGTTGACCGGTAATTTTGGCGAGCTGCGGAACAACCATTTTCATACTGGGATAGATTGCAAAACAGACGGACAGGAAAACCTCAACATCTATGCCCTTGCAGATGGTTATGTATCAAGAATTGCCATTTCGCCGCGCGGATACGGAAACGCCCTTTATATTGATTACCCCAACGGCTTTACCAGCGTTTTTGCACATATCAACAGTTTTTCCGGCGAAATAGGCGATTATGTTAAACGCAAGCAATACGAACTTCAGAAGTTTGAAATAGATGAGCCGGTTCCCCCTCAACTCTTGCCTGTGACACGCGGACAGTTGGTCGCAAAATCAGGTAATACCGGCTCTTCCAATGGGCCGCATCTTCATTTTGAAATACGCGATACTTATACAGAAGTCGCCATTAACCCCCTTCTGTTTGGTTATCAAGTTCCCGACGATATCAAACCCACCGTTTCGCAATTGGCGTTATACAATTTTGATGGCGAAACGACAAACCACCAAACGCCGGCTTTGTATGCTACCAAACTGACAAACGGGGTGTATTCACTTACGCAAAACATGCTCAAGGTAAACAACCCGCGAGTGGGTTTGGGCATCAAAACCCAAGACAGAAAGAGTGAAGTTTACAATACCTACAATATCTTTGGACTTAAAATGTACGACAACGGCCGCCTGTTGTATGCCTTTGAAATGGAGCAAATAGGTTTTGCAGAAAGCCGCTATATCAATGCGCATATTGATTACCTGCTTAAAAAACAGGAAAAAGGATATGTCCAAAAATGCTTTGTCGAGCCGGGCAACAAGTTGGCTATTTATCAGCAGGCTTTGCAAAACGGCATAGTTGACTTGAGTGACGGACTGTTGCACAAAATTGTGATTGAGGTAAACGATATCAATAACAATATCTCTACCCTTAGCTTCATGCTTCAATACGACCCTACCCTGCCATTGCCCACTACTGCTGCAACCCCCTACAATGCTCGTTTTAGCTGCTTTTCCGACAATACCTATAACAACGATTTCTTTAAACTCTCGATGCCTTCGGGCTGTCTTTACAATGATATTGACTTCCGTTACGAAATGAAAACTGTTACCCAAACGGACGTTTATTCCGCCATTCACGAGGTACACCAAAACACCACCCCCGTACATAGTTATTTCGATATTGGCATCAAACCAATCACCTTGCCGTTTGAACTTTATGACTATGCCCTATTGGTCTTTAAAAACAACGTTGGTAAAACAACTGCACTTAAAAGCCGTTGGGATGGCAACTTCCTGACTGCCCAATCGCGCGAGTTCGGGCAATATTATATCACTACCGATACCAAAGTACCTACCATCACCAGCGTCAATTTGTTGCCCAATAAGTTAATGAGCAAAAACAGAACCATCGAACTGAAAATATCTGACAACCTTTCGGGCATTGCTTCTTACAATGGATATATTGACAACCGATGGGTGCTGATGGAGTACGACCAAAAAAGTGCCCGAATTTGGCACACTTTTGACGAAACAACCGGAGCACCCGGAACCCACGAATTTAAATTGGAGGTACGAGACGCAAAAGATAATGCAGCCGAGTACACCGCAAAATATCGAAGGTAGGCTAAAGCTGAACTGCCACAGGTATAATTAGCAACAAAACAAATTAACTTTGCAAATTGCAGATGGTAAATACTATTGCAAGTCAATCGTTCATCAACGGCCAAACCATCCTTTGCCATATCCTTCAACCGACCATTAACAGCATCGGCTAATGATAATACTAATTGTGCTTCTCACCATAGCGGCCATGGTTTTTGGCTTATATCGCAACTTGCAGCGCAGACAATACATCGCAAATGCTGCGTTTAAACAGTTAAACGAAGTGGTGAGTGCTATTTCTGAAACAGCAGGGAAATATGTAGAAGCCATGCGCGAAACAAGAGGTGAAGACTTGCCTGAGTTTACCCAAATTAACCAACTCAGATGGCAAACAACTTCCCGAAAAGTTTCGGTCGAAAAGAAAGCGCAAGCACTTAATCAGTTAGTTGTACTATTTGGGCGATTGTTAAAACAGCCGGAACATCAAAACAAACTCACAGACAACCCGCAACTAAAAACCCTGCATAGCCGATGGAATAACCTGCTCGAAGAATTAGAAACTGAAAAAGAAGGCTATAACTTCGCCGTCACAGAATACAATACCATTATTCACAAGTTTCCGTACAGAATTTTTAGCCGAATACTTCGCATTCTACCCAAAACCTTGATTCAGATTTCACATTAAGGGTTAAACACTATACCTCTTTTGCTTGTTGCTTTATCAAATTTATTAAAACCTCAATCGCTTAAAGTGCCATTCTTTCATCGGGTCATTACTTTTCACAAACTTATTTTAAGCAGCTTACTGCTCGCGATGGGGCTTTTCAATGCTTGCGATTTAACATCGGGCAGGTTGATAAACGGTGCTCATGCTCCCGATTTGTTGATGTATGATGTTAATGGCAACCTCATCAGTTCATCGGAAGTCGTAGCCGAAAAAAAGATAGTGCTGATAGATTTTTGGGCCTCGTGGTGCAAACCCTGCCGGCAAGCCAACCCCGAATTGGTAAAGCTATACCAAAAATATAAAGATGCCAACTTCGCTTCAGCCAAGGGATTTGAGATTATCAGCGTTTCGCTCGACACCGACAAGTCAGCATGGTTAGGGGCTATCGCACAAGATAAATTGGAATGGCCGCTCCATGTTTGTGATTACAAAGGCTTTGGCTCACCCGCCCCGATTGTGTTTCAGTTCGAAAAAATTCCGACCACCTACCTTATTGACGAGCGCGGTATTATTATCGGTAAAGACCAAACGATTAAATGGATGGACTACGAATTGAGCCGGCGAGTAGTGCGCACAAAGACTCCTGAAAATGCACAGACGGGCAGTTAATATGTCATTTTGTATTCCAACGGCATTATTAACCGCTCGATAAAACAAGAAGCAAACACAAACGCTGTCATAATGTCAGCAAAACCAACATGGCAAGGTGTTTGTTTTTATTATTTGTTTATTCCGACTATCCATATTAACCATTCAACCTTTCATATAAGTTATGACTGAAAAAGACCTGCCGATAGAAATAGATAACCAATCCGATCAAAACATCATAGAGCCGGTGGAACAAACCATACACCCCGTAGAAGAAGTAATCGCCAATACACCGCTAGAAGAAGAAATAGGTAAACTTGCCAAAGAACTCAAAGAAGTGCAGGATAAATACTTGCGCCTATATGCCGAGTTTGACAACTATCGCCAAAGAACCAAAAGAGAGTTTGCCGATTTAATAAAAACCTCTACCAAAGATGTTATTGCCGAACTTTTACCCGTCTTGGACGATTTTGAACGCGCCTTTAAAGCCTACCAAGGTAATGTGGAAGATGTAAAAGGGTTTGAACTTATTCAGCACAAACTCATATATCAACTCGGCTTGAAAGGACTAAAGCCGATGCAGGCGATAGGCACCCCATTTGACCCCGATTTGCACGAAGCTATTGCCGAATTACCCGCCCCCTCCGAAGCACAAAAAGGAACCGTCATGGACGTAGCCGAAAAAGGCTATTTCCTGCATGATAAAATCATACGGTATGCTAAGGTGATAGTTGGGAAATAACCACAAATATCAATTCCAAAACGCAACACAAGACCTGCCTAGATCCCAATAAATAACCGTCTTCATTATTAACAGTTGCCCCAACAAACATGCAAAAGCGAGATTACTACGAAATACTGGAAGTAACCAAAACGGCTACACCCGAAGAAATTAAAAAGGCCTACCGAAAAGTGGCAATGAAATATCACCCCGACAAAAACCCGGGGGATAAAGCGTCCGAAGACCTTTTTAAAGAAGCCGCAGAAGCTTATGAAATATTAGGCAGTCCCGAAAAACGCGCTCAATATGACCGTTTCGGACATAATGGTATGCGAGGAAATATGGGTGGAGGGTTTTCAAATCCCGATGATATCTTCTCCCATTTCAGCGATATTTTTGGCGATATTTTTGGAGGCGGACAACAAGGAGGCAGAACTACAGGTTCGCAACGACCCGGCAGTAATTTAAAAACAAAGCTCAAACTATCCTTAGAAGAAATTTCTGAAGGCGCACAAAAAAACATCAAAATTAAAAAATACGTTGTTTGCAATACCTGCAATGGTTTAGGTGCAAAAAACAAAGAAGGATTAAAAACCTGTTCCACTTGCCAAGGACACGGCCGGGTAAGACAGGTTACTAATACGTTCTTAGGGCAAATGCAAACCACTATCCCTTGCCCACATTGCGAAGGACAAGGAACAGTCATCTCCAATAAGTGCAACACTTGTAGCGGCACCGGCCGCCAATACGGTGAAGAAACCATAACCATTGACATCCCTGCCGGTGTAAGTGAAAACATACAACTGTCCATGACCGGTAAAGGCAATGTGGGCGAACGTAATGGCCCACCCGGCGATCTTATCATTACCATTGAAGAACTCCCACACGAACACCTGAAACGACAAGGGAACGACATAACCTACTCCTTATACATCAGCTTTACCGATGCCGCAATCGGAAACAACAATATAGAAGTGCCTACTTTAAAAGGAAAAGCCAAAATAAAAATCCCCGCCGGCACTCAATCCGGTAAAATATTCCGGCTCAACGGCAAAGGACTGCCTTCTCTCAACGGGTACGGACGTGGCGACCAACTAATAGAGGTCAATATCTGGACTCCTCAACACCTAACCGCCAAAGAAGTAGAACAATTGGAGCAATTGCGTCACCTTCCTAATTTTCAGCCTAACCCGGAAAAAGGCGAAAAAGGTTTCTTTGAAAAAATGCGCGACTATTTCAACGGTTAACCCCCGATTATCTATTTCAAACAATACCTCAGAGTATTACTCTACTGTATCTTATTGATGAACATGACAGTGGTTCACTTATAGCCTACTTTCAGCACTCCTTGTCAGCGAAATTTGTGATTATTATTGTTTCAAACAGATAACCATAAGTTATAAAAGAGCAATTTCGGACTGTTAATTTATCACACTTAGGCTTTATATCAGCAGGTATGTGTGGTAAGTTTGGTATCGTTTTGTTGACGGATAGTTTAATTCCATGAGATAAAGACTAACAGAAAACAAGTAACG
This sequence comes from uncultured Bacteroidota bacterium, assembly GCA_937907475.1. GTDB lineage: Bacteria > Bacteroidota > Bacteroidia > Chitinophagales > UBA2359 > UBA2359. The sequence continues at coordinate 37,050 of CALCIK010000139.1, forward strand.
GAATCTGTTTAAAAGCACGTATATTAATCGGTTTATGTTTTAATGAACGATGGTTGTACTTGGTTTTGTCATTTTTTACCGATACACCGATAGCTCATCTTCGAGGCGTAGTTATAATTGCCGAGATTCTGAACGATGACCCACTTGGGCAAATGTTTAGATACTCTATACGAGTTTGGATTGAGCAAATTTTTTATGGAATTTGGCAAACCTGTTTCCTTGAAGATGGGGCAAGACCAATCTCCTCGTTTTTGTCATTAGACAACATAAGTTTTCATATTGATGGAAACTAAAGGAACTACATTTCATCGGTTTCTGAAGACTGTTTAGTCTGTATAGGCTACTGTGCCTCCTGCTCAATGTAAAAGACCTGCTCAGACAAATCCTGAGCCTCATTTCTGACAGAATTCCAAAATACTACAAATTGGAATAGTGGGTGCGGAACGTAGTCCTTAATTACTTTTTCAAAAAATTAATGGTGTAATAATCCAAAAATAACCATCTCAATATTGTTTTGTGCTATCTTTGACAACAGCCAATGGCTAAGAGCTACTTATATCACTTAAACAGAAAATAGTTGTATGTCTAAACCATCCTTTTCAAATCTCATACTAACCATTCTTATTGGGTGCTTCAACCTGTTGAATGTCATTGCACAAAGTAACAATTCTTTTTATGATGCCATAAAGCTATCCGATGCAGTAGAAAGCAATCAGGAAGAAACTTTTTATAAAATAGTGGCAAACTATGCAGGCGTTCCTTACCGAAATCCGGCAGATAAAAAAATAGTAGAGCAAAAATTGGAACAGGCCAATAATAGGGTTTTGTTGGAATACACCGAGTTGTTTAATCAGCGAAAAATCAGCGGACGAAATATTGTTGGTTTTTCAAGCAGCAGCCGAGGCAACGTAATACCTACTGCAACTGCAACCGGTGGAAATGGTGGCGGTGTAGGCCCGATAGGTCTTGCCGACGGTATCAGTAAGTTTATTGTTGATAGGGTAAAGCAAGAAGTGCTTTTGGCGTTTTTTGAGCGATTTTACAAGGATTTTATGGAAAAACCCGAACTGCAAATGCTTTTTCCGGCGACTTATAATTACATGGTCGTGTTTGAGGGGCAAGGTAAAGAAGTAGGGTTAATGATAGATGTGCTCCGAAATGCCTTTAAAAAAGACATGAACAACATCCCCAATACCTTTATGCGTGTGGCACAAACCGAAAAATATCGGAATTTTATTAACGAACGCCCTACTTTAAAGACTACTTTAGCAGCAGCAGCAGGTATCGGTTATTTAATAGATAACCGCGACCATCCGGCCGAGGTGATAGACAAATTAACGAAAATCGATTTTATAAAAAATTCGCCTAATGATGACCTGACTCGCTCATTTAATGCGCTTGCCTTTGTGTCAAACAGTTTAAAAGACACTTTAAACAGCCCCAACTCTTGGATTAGCAGGCAACAACTTGATTTTTTAGAAACCGTTCCCTCCGGGCCTGCTTTGTTTATGGGTCTGAACTTGCAACGCTACGGACACCTAATCAATGGCTTAGAAATAAATCCACGCGAGTTGCCTATTAACTACCAAACTCAACTTTACTGGAACAGCCTAAATAATAACAATGAAAAAATGAAAGTAAAAGACATCTTAGGTTCGTATCGTTTAAACTACTTTACCGATAACTACGTACCTCTGAATGACTCTATTTCCAACGCTGCCTACAATATTTTCAAACCCTATTTCAATAGCTTTTTAAGCCTCACTACTGATATAGACGAACAGCTTGGACAACTAAAAGCAAAACGCCGTAACGGACAAACTTTAGACACAGATGAGATCATGGGCTATGTAAACATATTTACCGATATACTTAGTCTCAGTCTCAAAACAGCTACTTTCGGTTCGCCACAAAATCAAAACACCCTTTTAAGGGTTGCCCCATCTCTTTTAGATATGCGCCGCTCCATACAAAAGCAAGATTACACTGCTGCAGTCATTGATCTTAATGTGCTACTACTAAGTGCGTTACCTCAAAGCAATGCCGTTAAAGACGATATCTTGCGTTACAGTATGTTTATAGCAAACGTAGCTTCAGCTCAGAACTCGCAAGAGCTACATTTTGCATTAGAATCCGCAGCCCTGCCTACGGGTAGTGCCAGAGTAAAGCGCGAATCGCTGATTAACATTAGCCTCAATGCCTATACCGGTCCCTTGGTAGGAGGTGAAAACCTTTTAGATACCCCTGCTGCCAATGATTGGGGAACCCTGATTGGGTTAGCCGCCCCAATAGGTATAGCTTTTAGCACCGGTTTATCAGGTGCAGGTTCTCTAACTTTACTCGCTTCTTTTTTAGATGTGGGTGCATTGGTCAGTTACCGTTTTGGCGATTCAAAATCCACCGGACTTCCTGAAGTAACCTTTAAAAATATGCTTGCTCCCGGAGGATATTTAGTATATGGCATTCCTAAATCTCCTTTATCAGTAGGATTCGGAGTGCAATACGGACCTCAAGTCCGTAAAGTTACTCTGAACAATGTTGAAGAAAAAACATCGGCCTATCGAATTGGGATATTTGCTGGCATAGACATTCCTGTATTAAATTTTTACAACAAGCCGAGATAGTTT
>CALCIK010000140.1 GCA_937907475.1 uncultured Bacteroidota bacterium
AATCTTATGCAGTATCTCCCCTATTCCTACAGTTATCGGATAGGATCTAAGTAGTCTCACATCTTTGCTGTTGCCGCTAAAAAGCAGGAACATCTTCACCGGTGGTGGCATTTTCTCCTCTTTCTTCTCCATATCCATAGTTACTTTAGATACTTCATTTTATCTACCTGCAAATTTAAAAAATAATTTGTTGAATAGGCAGGATAAGGATAATATATTTTACTTCGCGGCTATAAGCAAGTTCCGATGCCTTTAGGCATAACACCTCGGTAACCTACCCAAAACAAACCAACACAATGCCGGCTTTATGTTGAATCCCTACGGGCTACGGTTTATACACATCTTTTTAGTTGCTATTCAAGGGCTACATGACGAAACTCCTTGATGGTTTTAAATTTTTTCAACCCCCTTGACATAGTAGAAGGTACTGGCGGACGTTGGGAAGCATAGCCACTCCAACCACCAAGCCGAGCTATTACCCAAGCTGCCCATGATAAACTCTCGCCATTGTCAGTGCCACCACTGACAACAACACCACTCACCACATAGAGGAATAACCCCGCCGGCAGGTGCGCCACTGAAATGGTTTTATTAGTTTCGCCTGCGGCAAGAGTGGTTTGCAGGATGGGTTGGCCAGTCAGGGTTAGTAGGGCTACCTCTAAATACTCACCTCACAAACACATGCGTATCAGACTTGTTTTTTAATCCAAGTGAATAAGGGTTAAAAAAAAGTGTTTCTTATTTTTGTTTTTTAAAACTCATGGATTCAAATAGAAAATTCGACTTTTTCTGTGCGTTTACGACTTTATTCGCCGGTATGGATGAAAACAGGTGCAACAATCTGCCTCTAATGTCCGAGATCTGCCTCTTGCACGAATGTGTTCAGACTCTCCGTCATCAGTACTGCGAGGAATACCCAATTTGTTTGTTATAAATGCTGTGTTGTGATGTACTGGGTGTAATGCGCTAATTTCATACCTTTGTGATTAAATTAAGTGCGAGATACTTTTTTTCTTTTAGTCAAGGACATTTTCTGTCGGTGTGTAGGATCGTGAATTATCGCGCCCTTTGCATTGAAAAAAATTCGGCTAGTTTTTTATTCTCTCTTTTTTCGCATTTACTATTTAAATCTGAGGTCTTCAAGATTAGCACGTTTTAAATAGACTTTTTCAATAACAGCGCAAATACTCATTTATGAAACAAAACCAACCCAAAATTTCAAGTCCCGATGGCAAGTTAGGCATATTAACCCCCGGCATGGGAGCAGTAGCCACCACTTTTATTGCCGGAGTAATAGCAGCGCGAAAAGGAATTGCCCTGCCTATTGGCTCTGTAACCCAAATGGGCGTTATAAGATTGGGCAAGCGAACCGAAACCCGCAGCCCCCTTGTTAAAGATTTTGTGCCGCTATCAAATTTGAATGACATAGTATTTGGTGGCTGGGATGTTTTTTCGGACGATGTATATACCGCCGCCATAGAGGCTAATGTGCTCGACCGCAACTTAGTTGAAGTGCTGAAAGACGAACTTCAGCAAATTAAACCCATGACCGCAGTTTTTGACAAGGCTTATGTGCGCAACTTAGACGGGAAAAACGTAAAAACCGGTGCCAATAAAATGGATTTGGCAAACCAGTTAATGGACGATATAAGTCGTTTTAAAAAAGAGAACAACTGCGACCGTTTGGTCATGGTATGGTGCGCTTCTACCGAAGCCTATACCGAAATTAGCGAAATACACCAAACCCTGGAAGCCTTTGAAATGGGTTTGCAGGCAAACGATGCCCGCATAGCCCCCAGTATGATTTATGCGTATGCTGCTCTTAAAATGGGCGTGCCGTTTGCCAATGGTGCCCCCAACCTTACCTGTGATATACCGGCATTGGTTGAACTGTCGCACCTAACAAAAACGCCTATTGGGGGTAAAGACTTTAAAACAGGACAAACCCTTATGAAAACCATTGTTGCGCCCGGCTTACATGCCCGCGCTTTGGGGGTAAGAGGCTGGTTTTCGAGCAATATTTTGGGCAACCGCGACGGGGAAGTATTGGATGCCCCCGAAAATTTTAAGACCAAAGAAGTATCGAAAGGGAATGTATTAGATGGCATTTTTAACCCCGAATTGCAACCCGAACTGTATGGCAATATTTACCATAAAATACGCATCAACTACTATCCCCCTCATGGCGACAACAAAGAAAGCTGGGATAATATTGATATTTTTGGCTGGCTTGGTTACCCCATGCAAATAAAAATAAACTTCCTTTGCCGCGATTCTATCCTAGCCGCCCCCATCGTACTCGATTTGGCTTTGTTTATGGATTTGGCACAGCGGGCAGGCATGTATGGCATTCAGGAGTGGTTATCGTTTTACTTTAAAGCTCCGCAAACCGCACCCGGACTGCCTCCACAGCATGATATTTTTAAACAACTCAGCAAATTAGAAAATACCTTGCGCTTTATGATGGGCGAAGAACTCATCACCCACCTTGGTTTGGATTACTACGAAGATTTGATTAAGGAATATGAAACGCTTCTACATCTGGACAAGTAGCGGATTTGGCATAGGTTGGCTGCCCCTGGCCCCCGGCACATGGGCCGCCGCCGCTGCCATTTTACCACTTTTGTTATTTACCAATGCCTCTTTTGCCTGGCGCAATGCTGTTTTGCTGGCACTTATAATTGTGTTTACAATTGTGGGTGCTAAAGCTGCGCATTTCATGGCACCCGAATGGGGTGAAGACCCCCGCCACATTGTATTGGATGAAATGGTGGGCGTTTGGGTAGCTGTTTTGGGCTGTAGCTGGCAATGGCAATATTTGCTGGCTGGGTTTATATTGTTTCGGTTTTTTGATATAGTAAAACCCCTGGGCATTAAATGCGCAGAAAATATTGGAAGAGGTTGGGGGGTAATGGCCGATGACCTGCTGGCCGGAGTATATGCCAATGTACTCATTCAGTTATTTGTTTTTACCACCGCATAAGCATCGGGTTTCTTAACAGGCACTTTATCAGTTACTTTAATTTTGTATTCAACCTTCTTTTTTTCATGTTTATAATTACTGCCCATGTTATCTAATAATACTCTGAAACAATACGGGCAACCCTTGGTTTACCGCATTATACATCCCTTTATTTTACTGTTAGTAAAGTTAAAAGTATCGCCCAATACCATTACTACTATTGGCTTTTTGCTCAATATTGCGGTAGCGGTTATTTTTATTGTTGGGGCAGGTGTAGAGCGCACTAACCTATTTTATTTGGGTTGTGGCGGAGCTATGATTTTGTTTGCCGGCTTGTTTGATATGATTGATGGCAGATTGGCGCGGTTAAGCAATCGTTCTTCTAAATTTGGTGCTTTGTACGACTCGGTATTAGACAGATATAGCGAGTTGGTGATGTTTTTGGGCATTACCTACTACTTAGTAGCGCAAGCCTATTTTCTAAGCTCCCTATTTGCTTTTATTGCCATGATAGGGTCTATTATGGTAAGCTATGTGCGCGCACGTGCCGAAGGTTTGGGCATAGCCTGTAGCGACGGACTTATGCAACGCCCCGAACGAATCTTAACCATCGGTATTTCTGCCTTAGCCTGTAGTGCCGTTTCGCATTATACCGGCACTTTTAAATACACTTTACCGGATTCTAATTTCCCCATTTTCGAAAACATTACCATTTTTGTATGGTCGCTTGCTGCCTTGGCTATTTTATCTAACTATACCGCCATAGACCGCCTGCTGTCTTCTAAAAAAGCATTGCAGGAGCAGGAAATACAACAAAGAAAATAATTTTATTTCGCATCCTTGTTGTTTTACCCCCGGCAATGTTTATATAACCGTATAAACATGAATAATTTACCTTTCAACAACCCCTCTTTGTTGGAAACACCTCCAAACAAAAACAACCAACCAAACCAAAGAAAAACACTCCTCATAACGATTACCACCTCCAAAAACAGAAGAAATCAACCAAATTTTACGGTTGACAAAGCCCCCTTGCAGGTTGACAATTCGATAAAACAGGGTTGCAATGCTTCATTGCAGGGGCGTTTTGAAATAAAACAAAGGCATCAAAAACCCTTGCAGGCGGACTTAACCCCAAAACAGGGTGGCTTTGCTTCATAGCAGGTGCGTTTTCCGGTAAAACAGGGGGGATAATAACTTTTACCGGGTGGATATTTTCAAAAACACGGGGGACTTTACTTCATTGCAGGGGCGTTTTGCTTCCTTGCAGGGGGGCTTTGCTTTTTTACAGGGGTGCAAGGCGTTCTAGCAGGGGTGCAATTTGACCCTCAAACCGCTAAAAGATGGAATAGAGAGCGTTAGGTGTTATGCCAAGTTGATCAATTCCAATGTGTATATTGTCTATAGACTATTGCCATTTGTCATTTGCATATTCACTATTCACTATTCACTATTCACTATTCACTATTCACTATTCACCCGACACTACAAACCGGCTAATACCTGACCTGAGGAATTCCAATCTTGCTGATATTGGGTTGAAGCAGGTTGAAATCGGCAACGGTAATGTTTTTATCCATGTTCAGGTCGGCTTCGAGGTATTGATTGACCATGCCTGTCTGTTGCTGATAGCGATTAAAGTCTGCTACAGATACGACCCCGTCTCCGTTGATATCGCCGGCGGCAAGTGCATAAAGGCCGCCGCCCAAATCGGACATTTGGTTGACGCCACCCATGATGTTTGCTGGGAGGGTAAAGTCGTGGGCGGTATAGTTGGGTACATTGATGGGGGCATTGCTCATCACATCCATGTGGTTTCGGCTGCGGATAATGAAATAGTAGGCGGTGTTGGGGTTCAGGTAAAAAAACTGCGCCCCTTCGGTGCCGTCTATGTCTATCAGGATGCCGTCGTTGCGAAGAAAAACGGCTCGCTGCTCTATGATCAGGTTCATGTTGGCGGCACTTCGGGCTTCTATCAATACCCAGTCCACCACATTATTGGGCACATTTTCCGGAATGCCGACATCTTCGATGGAACCCGGATAATCCCATGGAAAGAGGTAAAAGGGTTCGAACGGGGGTATTAAGTTGCCGTTTTTTAGTTGAGTATTCATCAAACCGGTGGCGGTATTATAGGGACCTTGCAGTCGTATTTTGGCTCTAAAAAGGGTGTATGGCAGGTCTATAATAATCAACGTGATGGGGGTGCGGCTTCGGGCGGCGCAACCTGTTGTGTTGCTGAAGGTTTCTACGTAGTACGTAAAGGTGCCAAAAGAGGCATTTGGACTGGGTGTATAAACGGTGCCCGTGGCTATGGGGCTTCCACCAATGGGTTGGCTGTACCAAAAATGTTCAATGTCGGCACCGGCATCTTGAACAAAAAGGGCGGGTATAACCTGACCTTCTTCAATGGTGATGGTATCGGCAAGGGCAACCGCAACGGCCGGTCTTTCTAATACGGTCAAAGTAATGGGGGTGCGGTTGGAGTTGATACATCCACCCAAAAGATGTACGGCTTCTACATAATAAGTGAAAACAGCCGGCAAATTGGTTAGCACATCGGGAGTAAAATCGGTGCCGGTATGAATGGGCGTGCCGCCTGTGGATTGATTGTACCAATTGTATTCGTAAGTTTCTCCGTTGTTTTGCACACTTAAAACCGTTGGGAGGTCATTGGCACATACCTGAGCAGAAACAGGGTTGTTGACCACCGGCAGTTCAAACAGGTTGATCTCTATCGGACGCAGGCGATTGCAGCCGGTAATGTTGTCGTGCATTTGCACGTAAAGTGTTTGCTGCCCATAAGGCAATATACCCGCCGGGGTAAAGGTATTGGTTGTGGCATTGTAATTGCCTGCGCTTTGCGTGGCAGAGGGGGTGGTGAACCAACCGGAAACGACATAGACATTCCCCTCGTTGTTTAGTGCCGGACTGACAGGTTGGTAATTGCAAACACTCAACGGCTGCATCACGAGGTAGGACAAAATGGTGGCGTTGTTTTGCAGAGGTGTCGGGGTGGTGTTGAAACCTGCCGGTGCTTCTATAATGCCATTGTTGATAAAACTGCCTTGGTTATTGTGGTTAAACTCAAAGGTCGATTCTATCAATCCGTTGTTGGTAAAGATACAAGCGGAATTGTTTTTAAACCTGCCGTCTGTGCGAATAAGCCCGCAAGTTTGGTTGGTACATTGCAATGGGGTGGCACTGCCGTTGGTATTGTAAAATGCTTCAAAAGCGTTTTGCCATAGTTGTATGGTGCCATTGTTGGTAAAGACAAAAGTATCGGCATAACCTGCGTTTTCGAGACCTTCTCGCTCGGCGTTGCTCACCGTGATATTGCCGGTGTTGCCAAAGTTAAAAGCACCGCCGTAATTGGTATTACGGAATCCCTCTTCACCCGTTTGGTCAATACGAATATTGCCCGAAGTGGTAAAGGTAAACGCCGTAGCAGGATAGTTGGTAGCCGAAGTATAGATACATTGGTTCAAGATGCCGTTGTTGGGCACTTGCAACACTTCAATTTGCCCACTATTGGCAAATTGCAGCAGGCTGTTGGTGTTGTTGTTATAGAGTGCCTGTGCGTTGCCGGTCAGGTTTTCGATGAGCATACTGCCTTGGTTGTTAAACACCAATTGCGACATGGGATAGGTGGCAGAGTTGGTCTGGGTTTCGTTGTATAGGGCATCTTGACCAAGTGTGTGCAGGTGTATATTGCCGCCCGAGGCATTGGTAAAAACAAAGTTGTTGCACCGGTAATCGTAGTTGTGAATCCCTCTGCCGCTAACGTTGCTGATGGTCAACTGACCACTGTTGATCAACTGGAAGGCGTTGTTTTGAGTAGAAGCACTTCGGGTGGTAAAGTTGTACATGCCGCTCAATGCCGTACCCTGAATGTTGATGTTCCCGTTCGATTGGTTGTTAAAATGAAGGGTGCTGGTATTGTTTTCTATGAAATTGTAAATCCCATAAGCTCCTGATGTCTGTATGTTCAGGGCGGCATTGTTGTAAAAATAGAGGGAGTCGTTGTTGGCGTAGTTATAGACCGACGACAACCCTGTTTGGGTAATGTTGATATTTCCGCCGTTGTTACGGAAGGTGGCGACAGGGGTAAAACTGCCCGATTTCCGGCTTCGGTTATAAATACCCTGTTCTATGGAATTGTTGATGTTAAGGGTGGCGAGGTTGGTAAAATTGAGGTTATCGCCTGCATCGGCATAGTTGTATAAGCCCGCAAAACCCGTTCCGTCAATGTTGACAGTTCCGTTGTTAGTAAAGTTGAGGTTGGTGATTTCGTAGCTGTAATCGGGCGGGGTGGGTGCGCTGTTATAGCATCGGTTATAAATGCCTTGTTGCTGACTTTGCAAGATATTGATAGTTCCGTTGTTGCTAACGGTGAGGTTGTTTCCTCGCTCGTTGTAGTTGTGCCAAGCAGCCCAAAGCGTATTGCTCAAGGAGATATTGCCATGATTGACAAAGTTCATCACCGTAGAATAACCCGCTTGGTCTTCTCGGTTTTGGTTCAGGATTCCGTACTCGCGCGTGCGGGAGATAGTGAGCGAGGCATTTGCGGCATTGACAAAGCTGAGGTTTCCTCGGTTACCGTAGTTTTGAAGCCCTTCGAGCTTGGTGCTGTCAATGGTAATCTGTCCGTTGTTTGAAAAATTGAGTTGTGCAATAAAGGCGGGACTGTTTTGGGTAACCTGATTGTATATTCCTTCTTCGCGAATAGTGTCAATGGCGATGCTTCCGTTGTTGACGAAGTTCAGCATAGCGTTATTGTTTTCAGCGAAGTTGCTGATGCCTTTAAACTTGGTTTTGCTGATGTCAATCGTGCCGTTGTTGGTAAAGGTGAGCGGTTGCCCCCTGTATGTGTAATTGTAAATACCCCGCTCGTTGGCATTTTCCACTCTGATATTACCGGAGTTGGTAAAATTAAGTTGTACCGGATAGGCTTCGATAGTAGCTCGGTTATAGCAATACAGCCCTTGCTGTCCGGTATTGGCGATGTTGATATTACCGGCACTTTGGGCATTGATGATGCCGTTGGCATTGTTAAAAATCAATCCGTGGTTGAGGGCACCGTTCAGGTTAATTTGCCCGGGATTATTAAAATTCAGGGTTGAAGGATAGGGAGCTTCTTCCTGCCGGTTGAGGTTATAAAACCCCGCTTCGCCATTAGAATTGGTTTGGTTGATGAGCAGGTTATTGTTAAAGTTGATGGTTCCATCGCGGCTAAAATTGTAAAGTCCTGCCGTACCGGTGTTTTCGATATCAATCAGGGCGTTGTTGTTAAAGGTAATCGTTGCCCCGTTGTCGGTCTGGTTGTAAATGCCCCGCGTGCCGCAGTTATAGAGGTCAACAGTATTGTTTATGTTCACATTTAAAATGCCATTGGTGGTGGCGTTTTGATACATTCCTATGTCGGTTACGTTTGAAATATTGACGGTTCCGGCAAGGTTGATATTGTGCATTCCGTTTTGGCTGTAAGCATAAAACCCCTCATCGGCACAGTTGCTAATGTTTAGGGTTCCGATATCGGAATGGGTAAAATTCATGAATGCGGGATAAGCGGCATTGTTAGAAATGCACTCGTTGTAAATGCCATCGGCAGTAATACCGCTGATATTGATGGCACTGCTGTTGGTAAAGTTGATAGTGCCGTTCAATCCATACAAATAGATGCCGTTGATGCTGCAATTGGTGATGTTCAGGGGTGTTTGATTGTTAAATGTGGCACTGCCGCCGGTGGCGGTACTGACATAAATGCCCTGCCGGTTAATATTGGCAATGTTGATATTGCCGTAGTTGGTAAACGAAACCTGTCCGTTGTTTTCGGCCGTACAGCGCAAGCCATCGCTTTGATTGATATGGTTGATGAGCAGTGTGTTAAAATTATTGCACTCCATATAATGCCGGCTCGTGTAATTGTAAAAGCCCTGTTGTTGTGCATAGTCAATGTCTATGGTTCCGAAATTGCTGAACTGAAAAGCACAGGTAAAGTTGCCCACGCCTTTGCTTTGTCGGTTATACACCCCCCTGTTTCCGGCGCGCTTGATAACAAGACTACCATTATTTACAAACGAGAGTTGGCCATTGTCGGTGTTGTTGTAATTGGCATAAGAAGTGGTACTATCAATGCGGATTAACCCTTCGTTAAGAAAGTTGAGGATAGCGGTAGTATCACCGGTTTGGTTGAGGGTAACTGTATTATAAAGTCCATACACCGAAACGGTATCAATGTAAATACTGCCAACGTTGGTAAAATTGATTTTGGAAAATGTGTTGTTGCAATAATTGGTTACCGCGCCATCGGTTGTGTGCGAGGTGCGGATGATATGGTGGTTGGTAAAATTGAGTTCGTGCTTCATGCTTTCGTTGCGAAGCCCTTGCGAATTGGTTTGCCGGATGTTGATAGTTCCCCAGTTGTGTGCTTCAAAATAGGGGTTAAAACTCAGGTCGTCCTGACGGTTATGGTTATAGATTCCGCGTTGATAGAGGTTGGCATTGTTCCCTATTTTTCGCACGGTGATAGTGGCTCCGCTGCGGTTGTAGAGGTAAAAAGTGCCTTTGTTGTTGTAGTTATATATGCCGTGTTGTGCGGTGCTGTCAATGGTGATATTGCCGTAATTGTCAAAAACAAAGTAGGACGTGATGCTATTCACATCGGGACGACATTCGTTAACAATGCCCCTGTTGGTGCATAAAAAAACGTTGATATTGCCATTATTGGTCAGTACCATACGGCTATTGCTTCGGTAGGTGTAGTTATACATACCCGATGCAGCGATATTGCTAAGGGTGATGCTGCCGGAATTGTTAAACAACAACGTGTCGCTTTCAACATAATTGTAAATGCCCGTACTGTTGATATTGGTCAATGTGAGGATGCCGGTATTGGTAAAGGTGGGATTATAGTTGTTGGTACCGCCATTGGTGGTGGTAAAAATCCCCCTATCGATAGTAGAACTGACAGCGACTGTTCCGTTGTTGATGAAATGACCTTCGTTGTTGTAAATTCCATAACTGCCGGTGTTTTGGATGGTGGCAGAACCTCCGGTTGCTACGGTAAAGGTAGAATTGTTGCGAATATATAAACCGTAGCAAGCCCCACCGCTACAGCCGGTTCCGTTGATGGTGATGCTGCCCCCGTTTGCTATGCTGAGTTGTGCGTTGTTTTGAATTTCAATATACCTGACCGTTGCAGCAGCACCATTAATGACAGGGTAAGACTGCGTACCGGTAACTACCGGAATAAAGGCTCTGTCAGATGCCCCCGGCACAATGCCTCCAACCCAATTACCCGAGGTGCTCCAATTATTACCGGCGTTCCCCTGCCAAGTGATGTCGGCAGCAAAGAGTAGATTGAATGTGCTCGAAAAACAAAGAATTATAGTAGCAAGCAAGAGTAGCGTTTGTTTCATATTGCAATTGTAGTTTTAGAAGGAGTTTGGAAGATGGTCTATGTTGAAAGCCGGATGTCGGTTTAGTATTCCATCCCTTTAAAATGTACGGTTGTGATTCGATACATCCATTTTCTATGGTAAAGCTAAGAACATTTCGAAGTTTATAGATGCAGTTCTTTTGCGGGATCCCAAAAAAAGCGGTCAAAATCTTGCACACAGTCATCTTTCACCGCTATCCCCTCGCTTTCCAAGAGTTGTTGCATGGCATCGGGGCTGCCAAAATGGTGTTTTCCGGTCAAAACGCCTTTTCTGTTCACCACCCGATGTGCCGGAATAGGCGGTGAAAGGACATGAGAACCATTCATAGCCCAGCCCACCATTCGCGAAGAACCCGATGCCCCCAGACATCGGGCGATTGCTCCGTAAGTGGTAATCCGACCGTAAGGAATGACCTTGACCACTTCATATACCTGCTCGAAAAACGATTGTTCATTGCTCATATCTTCCTTAGTTGCTTATTTTAAACGCATTTTAAAAATCAAACCAAGATACACGTTTCTTTTTATCGGCACCACATCAACTACCCTATTTGTTGATTTTGTTCTGTCATGTTTTCATCTGTGTTGTCAGCATCCGCTTCATCCGCGTTCCAAAAAAAGAACAGAACGCGGATGACACAGATTTTCAAACGCTGATGACACGGATTTTTTGTTTAAATCTGCGTTTATCAGCGATGCTTGCATCCGTGTCATCCGCGTTCCAAAAAAGAATAGAACGCGAATATTTTTTATTTTAAAAAAATCTGCGATTATCGGCGATGCCTGCATCCGCGTCATCTGCGTTCCAAAAAAAGAATAGAACACGAATTTTCTTTTACTTTTAAAAAATCTGCGATTATCCGCGATGCTTGCATCCGTGTCATCCGCGTTCCAAAAAAAGAATAGAACACGAATTTTCTTTTACTTTTAAAAAATCTGCGATTATCCGTGATGCTTGCATCCGTGTCATCCGCGTTCCAAAAATAGAATTGAACGCAGATTTTATAAGGACAAGTTAAAAAGGCTGCAAATAATCTTTATGATTGAATGGTGTTAAAGCGATTTTTCGCATCTTTGCTAAATTTTTTACACTATTACTATTTTTCGGGGCAAATAAATACTATGCTACAAAAACTGTATGTAAAAAACTATGCGCTGATAGACGAATTAGAATTGGTGCTCACCAACCATCTGAACATCATTACCGGCGAAACCGGTGCCGGTAAGTCTATTATCATAGGGGCACTTTCGCTCATTTTGGGGCAAAGGGTCAATAACGCTGCCATCAACAATAACAAGGAAAAGTGTGTGGTAGAGGGGGCTTTTAGTATCGGCTCGTACCAATTAGAATCGTTTTTTGAAGAGAACGGGTTGGACTATGAAGTTGAAACTATCATCCGGCGCGAGGTGTTGCCTTCCGGCAAATCGAGGGCTTTTGTAAACGATACCCCCGTTACCTTAGACATCCTTCAGGCGTTGTGCGAACAATTGGTGAGCCTTCACGCTCAACACCAAACCCTGCACTTGCACGACACCGGTTATCACCTCCATATCATTGACACCTTAGCCAATCATGCGCCTTTGCTCAATCAATATGGCGAGTTGTTTAAGACCTATCGCAAAAATCAAAATCGCCTTCAACAGTTAGAAAAAGATTATGCCCAATACCAAAAAGACTTGGACTATACGCTTTTTCAGTTGAACGAATTGGAAGAAGCCAAACTGGGCGACCCGCATGAACAAGATGCCTTAGAAAAAGAACTATCCCAACTCAACCACGCCGAAGCCATCAAACAGGGCTTGTTGCAAAGCGTGATGGCATTGGATGAACAAGAGCTATCGGTCATGCAGCAGCTCCGTTTGGTAAACGACCTTTTGTCCGATATTGTGCGGTATGCTCCGGCAGTTGAACCCTTGTTAGAGCGCATAGAGAGCGTGAGCATTGAGTTGCAGGATATATGCAACGAACTTGGGTTGTTGGAAGGCGATATAGTGATGGACCCCGAAAGGGCATCGGAAATTAACGAACGGTTGAACGTTATTTTTAAACTGCAAAAAAAGCATCGCCTCAACTCCATCAGTGACTTGCTTCAACTGCAAACCGATTTACAGAAACAAGTCCAATCGGTCGAGCAATCGGACGAGGCAATCAAAGCACTGAGGGGAAGCATCGCCAAAGATCATGCGCAACTTTTGCATTTGTCGGGGCAAATCTCGCAGCAGCGCAAGCAACAATTGCACGTTTTTGAGCAGCAAATCAACAGCCTGCTTGCCGAAGTGGGGATGCCCAATGCTTTGGTAAAAATGGCGCATAGCCAAACCGCATTATCTTCCAACGGAGTGGACAACGTAGAAGTGCTGTTTACCGCCAACAAAGGGTTGCCGCCCGCCGAGTTGCGCAAAGTAGCATCGGGCGGGGAGTTGTCGCGTTTGATGTTATGTATTCAATCGCTCATGGCCGATAACACCGCCCTACCCACCCTTATTTTTGACGAAATAGATACCGGCATTTCAGGCGAAGTGGCTTTGAAAGTGGGTAAGGTGATGCAAAAACTCTCCAAAGGGCATCAAGTGATTTGTATCACCCACCTCCCGCAAATAGCGAGCAAAGGCAATACCCATTACTTTGTCTATAAACAATTGGGCAGCGACCGCACCTTTACCGGCATCCGCCAACTTAGCCCCGATGAGCGAGTAGTCGAAATCGCCAAAATGCTCAGTGGCGACGAACCTGGCCAAATGGCATTAGCCAACGCTAAAGAATTGTTGGAGCGGTAGGTTTGCATTAGCATCTGCGTACCAAATTATTGTTAGAACGCGGATGACGCGGATTTTCTTTTAATTAACGTGAGAAAGGCTTTAAGAAGTTGATGTGTATGTTTTCAAGCTTCTTGGATGAAGAAACAGCAAGTTTTAGCAACAGCATAGCGAACCCGAAGGGTTCACACATTTATAGAAGGTTTATCGAGCGGGATATGCGACCCCTTCGGGGTCGAACCCGTTTTTGAATCGATAAATCCTATAAATGTTTTATCCCTTCGGGATAATTGGGCAGATACATCGTTTATCAATTTTTAAAACTTGTAACTGCTCCCCGATTTAAAATCTACCTCACACGCAGTTTTAACATCCATTTTATTGCGTTCCAAGAAAGAATAGAACGCGGATGACGAGGATTTTCAAACGCGGATTTTCTTTTACTTTTAAAAATCTGCGTTCATCCGCGCTGCTTGCATCCGTTTCATCCGCGTTCCAAAACATTATCCCCGTTCAAAAAAACAAATAATTACAACTTAGCCATGATTTCATCGGCCGCAATGCGCCCTGTTTCGGCAGAGCCGTTCATATAGCCTTGGAAGTCTTCGCTGCAATGCTCGCCGGCAAAGTGGAAATTATCAACCGCCGGAAACTCATGCCCGGCAATGTTTATCCACTGCCCAACGGTATAACAGGCATAGCTGCCTTTGGTGTGAGGATGTGTAGGCCAATGGAACCGTTTTACCTTTCCGTTGTACATTTTTTGTGCGCCGGGGAAAATCTGCTCGAGTTTGGGCAAGTAAA
Organism: uncultured Bacteroidota bacterium; assembly: GCA_937907475.1. GTDB lineage: Bacteria > Bacteroidota > Bacteroidia > Chitinophagales > UBA2359 > UBA2359. The sequence continues at coordinate 13,965 of CALCIK010000140.1, forward strand.
TGGCCGCTTGTTCTTCGGGAGTTCCTTTCCCTACTTCCCATGCATTCGCCCCACCCGAATAAGTGGTGTACCCACCCATGCCATCTGTTGATTTTTGAAGTTGACTATTGTCCCAACCGGTCTGAATGCCGTTGTCGGTAAAGAGGTATCCGGTATAGCCGTTGTCGCGCCAAGGACGGCCGTTAAATCCCATCATCAGTTTGGCGTTTGCGCCATATCCCAATTCGTTGATGGCTCTCGTTTTTTCAAGTGGGAAGTTGAGGCTTTTGTCTAACTTCACCTCTCTGAGCACGGTAAAGGGTAAGGTCATCAACACAAAATCGGCAATCACTTCTTTGGTAGAAATCCCGCCTTTTTGGAAGTTCAATTTATAGGTATCCCCCGTTTTATACACCGCTTCCAATTTATGGCCAACCTGAATGGCTCCGCTAACCTGTTGGGCAAGTTTATCTACTAAGGTTTGGTTGCCGCCCAAAATTTTATACCGCTCATCACTCACGCCAAAAATATCGAAATGCCCCTTAGAAGTGTCGGCTGAGATGAGGTACAACATACTCACACAAGATTGCACATCGGCACCCAGACCAAACTCGGTCACATAAGCTTCTACCAACAAGGATTTGAGCCACCCCGTTGCCCCCAGGTTATCCAGATATTGTTCGATGGAAATGAAGTCGAGCGAAGCAGCAGCAGTATCAAAATTGTCGTTTAAGGCATCAATGTCCATCTGCATTTGAACGGCAATTCCCCGAAATGCCTCAATGACTTGGGTCAGGGTGTAGTGAACCCCGCCAAAGAAGAAAGCATCCTTAGTGAGACCTTTGTCATCGTGCATATCCAACAAGGTCAGTTGATGCTCTTTGACCAATTCCATCATGTCGTCGTGGTTGCTGTCAATAAACTCGCCGCCCAATTCGGTGGTCAGCCCATTGCCCATGATGTTTTTGGCGGAAAACATGCGACCTCCTGTTCTGTCGGCAGCTTCGTAAATTTCAACAACATAGCCGGCTTTCATTAACCTGTTCGCTGCGCGCAAACCTGCCATGCCTGCGCCTACAATCACTATGCGTGCGGCCTTTTTGTCTTTTTTACAGGTACTTTGCAGGGATGACAGCCCTAAAACACTTGCGACTAACGCACCCTTTGCAGTTGTGCTCAAAAACTTTCTACGGGTGATGGCATGTTCGCGCTCCTTTTCTACCATCTCCAAAACACTGTGGTCGGGGTCTTTATTCGCTTTCATGGCGATACCAAATGCTTTTTGTATCATGCGCATCAAAGGGGTACGGGGTGCGGAAGGCTTTTTCATAAGTACATGGTTTGCAAAATGATGGAATAGTGTCTTTTAACGGGGTTAATTTAAGTACTCCTATTCAATAGTTGTATCAAAAAACCGTAAAATTGACAAATTTCGAGGTAAACGGCGCTGTATGCGAACGCTTGATGGGCTGAACAATGACCTGTATCCTCCTAAAACCGATTGCTTGCATGGTGAAAAAAGCATGTTTGGGCTAAAACACTGCCATTTCGATATTATTTTGTTCTAAACTTACCTCACATGGTTAAACGCTTAACCGACTTGATTAAGCACTTAACCGACTTGAATAAGCACTTAACCGACTTGAATAAGCACTTAACCAACTTGAATAAGCACTTAACCGACTTGAATAAGCACTTAACCAATTTGATTAAGTACTTAACTGACTTGAATAAGTACTTAACCGACTTGAATAAGCACTTAACCGATTTGAATAAGTACTTAACCAACTTGATTAAGTACTTAACCGACACGGTTAAATATTGAACCAATTTTGGTAAAAAATGGGAATTGGAAGGGAAACAGAGCGATTCAGTGATAAACAGGGAGAGGGTTATTGTCGTAGAACAGAAGAGTAAAGACAGAAGCCTGTCGTCAAAAATCACGATAAAAGGAATTCGCGTTGCCAACCCAATTATTTTACTTGAACATTGTATCAATTCACTAACAATCGTTAGTTTTGTGTGAAAATTAAAATCAGTGAGTCGAAAAGACCAAATAAGAGAGATTGCTCAAGCCATGTTCAGAGAAAAGGGATATGCTGCTACCTCTATGCGCGATTTGGCGGCGGCTGTTGGGATTGAGGCCGCAAGCCTTTATAACCACATCAAATCGAAAGAGGAACTGCTCAAAGAAATCTGTTACGATTGTGCAGAGGAGTTTTTTGCAGCCATCAACACCGTCATCACGTCAACGGTCAGTGCCGATTTAAAACTGACACTCGCCATTCAAGAGCATGTAAAAGTGGTCACTAATAACTTAGACGGTTCGGCGGTTTTTCTGCACGAATGGCGTTTTCTAACTGAGCCATACCTCTCCGAATTTAAAGCCAAAAGGAAATACTACCGCTTACAGTTTCAACAACTCATTGAACAAGGTATCAACACAGGTGTTTTTAAACCGGTAGATGCCAAGTTATACAGCCTTTCTATCTTATCAGCCTTAAATTGGATTTACGATTGGTATAAACCAGACGGTGAACTTACTCCCGAAACATTGGCGGCACAATTCAGCTATCTGATATTGGAAGGACTGAACAGGTAAAACATGGATACACAATGCAATTAGATAGTAACCTATATGGACTGCTCAATAATATAATGCAAGGTATCTTTGCTCAAACAATAGGCAAGGAAACACTAAGTTTTATCAAACAACAGTTAAACCAAGTACCCTAATCAATTTCATCACCCCCAAATATTACCATTATGTACGGAGGAGGATATATTTACGACCCCGAAAGTAAAAATCAAGCAACCATAGTAGAAGACCCCGAAATGTTAGCCGCCTTTGAGGCTAAGATAGACCGTGGCGAAAAAATTGAACCAACCGATTGGATGCCTTACGAATATCGCCGACAACTCATTCGGATGATAGAACAACATGCACATTCCGAAATTATTGGGGCCTTACCCGAAGGTACGTGGATTACCCGCGCACCTGGATTTAAACGCAAAATGGCACTTATCGCCAAAGTGCAGGACGAAATCGGTCATGGTCAATTACTCTATGCTGCTGCCGAAACGTTGGGAAAATCTCGCGAGCAGATGCTGAACGACCTGATGAGCGGTAAATCTAAATACTCCAATGTGTTTAACTATCCCGCCAAAACATGGGCAGATGTGACCGTTATCGGATTTTTGATTGATGCAGGTGCTATCATAAACCAATTGGCTAACTCAAAAGGCTCTTATGCCCCTTATTGCCGCGCTTTGAAACGAATTTGTGCCGAAGAATCTTTCCACCTCAAACAGGGCTATGAAGGGTTTGTCTATCTGGCAACCGGCACACCCACCCAACGCACCATGTTGCAAGATGCGGTGAACCGTTGGTGGCCACCCATTATGCACTTCTTCGGTCCGGCAGACAAAGTGTCGGTACATACCGAAAAGCTGATGCGTTGGCAGGTAAAGATGGACACCAACGACAATATGCGAAACGAGTTTTTGGAACAATATGTCCCCAAGATATGGGAATTGGGTATCACCATACCCGACCCTAAACTGCGCAAAAACCTCGAAACCGGACGATGGGAATATACCGAACCCGATTGGGATGAGTTTTTCCGAGTCATCAACGGAAACGGCCCCTGTAACAAAGAACGCCTCGATGTGCGCCGGTGGGTAGAAGAAAGCGGACGTTGGGTAAGGCAAGCCCTTTACAAACCCAACGAAATGTATAAAATGCCTTTAGCCTAAATTTACGACGACATTGTACCCTGTACTTTTTCTAAATCAACCACGCTATTGTCTTTAGTCTATTGTCCTATGTCTTATGTCTATTGTCTAACAATCATTTTCCAAACTAACCACCATTTTCACCAACCATGTCATCATTAGACCCCCGCATTAACCGTTTAGACCTCGTTAAAACTTTAGAAGCAGAGGACATTGCCCAACACCAACATTGGGAAACCTACGAGGTATTTGTACAAGCCAAACGAGGCGGACACCATACGCATGTCGGTTCACTTCATGCAGCAGACCACGATATGGCACTCATCTTTGCCAAAGAACAATTTGCCCGGCGCGGACAATGCCACAATTTATGGGTGGTAAAAACCAGCGACGTGTATGCGCTCGACACCGAAGATGCCGATATGTTTGCCGATAATAATGAAAAGAAATACCGCAACCCCGGAGGATTTAAAGTAAGTGACAAAATTACCGCCTACAAGAAAGCACAAAAGCAAGACAAAACGGAAACGGACGATTAGTCCCTCAAAAACATTCACCACAGCATGAACACAGACGCAATCAAAGAACTGCTCTATAAAATGGGCGATGATGCTTTCATTTTGGGGCATCGCAACTCGGAATGGACGGGGATTGCCCCAACATTGGAAGAAGATATTTCATTCTCCTCCGTAGCACAAGACCAAATAGGACATGCCTTGGCAGTCTATACCATTTTGCACGAAACATTGGGCGAACCCACTCCCGATTTCATTGGATTTACCCGAAACGAAAGTGATTTCAGGTGCAGTCATTTGGTCGAACTTCCCAACGGAGAGTATGACTTTAGCCTGATACGTCATTTTCTGTTTGACCATGCGGAAATGCTTCGCTACCGGGCACTTACACAGTCCACCTATACCCCACTGGCACAGTTGGCAGGTAAAATCATTGGTGAACTGAAATACCATATCTTACATGCCAATACATGGGTGCGCCAACTAGGTAATGCAACCGAAGAGGCTAAAGCCCGGTTACAAAGTTCACTCAACGAACTGATGCCTTATGCGTTAGGGATGTTTGAACCCGGCCCCAACGAACAAGCCCTGATTGAGGACGGTGTTTTTATTGGCGAAGAAGCCCTAAAAGCTCAATGGCTGCAATCCATAGAGGCCGTTATCCGCCAAACACAATTGAAGCTGCCCGACATAACCACTCTAACGCCCGTTTACGGCGGACGATATGGCTACCATACAGAATACCTGCAACCCCTACTGTATGAAATGACCGAAGTATTTAGAATTGACGAGTCGGCAGAGTGGTAGAACAACGGAGTAGCTTCAAATTTTGGAGTAGCTCTTAATCAAATCGAGCCAAGCACTATTTTCACTTACCCGATAAAGTCTTCTACTCCCCTATCCTATCAAAACCGGTATAGGGGCGCAAAACTTCGGGAATCGTAATGCCCGTTTCGGTTTGGTGGTTTTCTAAAAGGGCGGCGACTATACGCGGTAAAGCAAGCGCACTCCCATTTAAGGTATGGAGCAGGCGGTTCTTCTTGGTTTCGGTGTCTTTGAAGCGCAGTTTCAAACGGTTTGCTTGAAAGGTTTCAAAATTGGACACTGAACTCACCTCTAACCAACGATGTTGGGCGGCAGAATAGACCTCGAAATCGTAGGTAAGTGCCGATGCAAAAGACATATCTCCACCACATAACCGCAACACCCTGTATGGTAATTGCAGTTTTTGCAACAAACCCGATACATGTTGCACCATATCCTCTAAGGTATTATAAGAAACATCGGGGTGCTGAATTTGTACAATCTCTACTTTGTCGAATTGGTGCAAGCGGTTTAAGCCTCTAACATCTTTACCATAAGAACCGGCCTCACGCCTAAAACAAGGGGTATAACCGCAGACTTTGACGGGAAGGTCTTCCTCTTTTAGGATTTCACCCCGAAAGATGTTGGTCAACGGCACTTCGGCGGTAGGGATGAGGTAAAAACCATCTATCCCGACATGATACATTTGCCCTTCCTTATCGGGAAGTTGACCGGTAGCAAAGGCACTTTCTTCGTTAACAACGTGCGGCACTTGCATTTCGGTATAACCGGCAGCATTGGCTTCTTTTAAAAAGAAGTTGATCAATGCCCGTTGCAATTGCGCGCCTTTACCAATATACACCGGAAACCCTGCTCCGGTAATTTTAACGCCCAATTCAAAATCAATGAGCCGGTATTTGTGGGCGAGATCCCAATGTGGCATCGCGTTCTCGGGTAAATTGGGTAGGTCGCCATGCGAGAAAACCACCTCGTTATCTTCGGGGGTCTTTCCTGCCGGCACCGATTCGTGGGGTAAATTGGGGAGTTGCACCAAGGCTTCGTGCAGGTCAATTTCGTTTTGTTTGGCATCCGCCTCCAGTTGATTGACCGTTTCCTTGATGGCTATGGATTGTGCTTTGAGCATTTCGGCCTCTTCTTTTTTGCCTGCTTTAAAAGCATCGCCCACTTCGCGCGATAGGGCATTGATTTGACTCAATGCAGTATCTAAGGCTTGTTGGGTCGCTTTGCGTTGTTCGTCCAATGCAATGACGGTATCTATTAAATGTAGATGGGCAAAGTTTTTAACGGCGAGCCGTTTTTTGATATCTTCGGGATTAGCCCGTATTGTGTTCAATTCCAGCATAAATGACTATTTTTAAGTGCGCAAAGATAGGGAAATAATAAAGTGTAGAAAGAAAAAAAATAAAGAAGGCTTCTGCCTTTTAGAATGAGAAAACCCCCGATGTATTCCTAAATAGGCGCATCGGGGGTTTTGCAATATTGAGGTACTATGTAATTACAGTACTATACTTCTTTTGCTGTTTCGGCCAAGACAATGACGTTGTTGTTCAATACCTCTGCAAAACCACTGCTGATGTCTATGAGTTTGATGGTTTTACCGGAGGTAATTTTAATCCTCCCTCCTTTTAAGGCAGAAATCAACGGTGCGTGACGGTCGAGTACTTCAAACATGCCGTCAATACCGGGCAGTTGTACGCGGTCGGCTTGTCCGGAAAATACCTTTTGGTCGGGTGTTACAAGTTCAAGGTTCATGTTTGTAGAGCGTTTATGCTTGAAAAAAGAAGTTAGGGATTAATTATTTTCTGCCTCTGCAAGTAATTTCTTACCTTTTACAATAGCATCATCAATTGTACCCACCAAGTTGAAAGCTGCTTCGGGCAAATAATCAAACTCGCCGTCCATAATCATGTTAAAGCCGCGAATTGTTTCTTCAATCGGCACAAACACCCCTTTGAGACCAGTAAATTGCTCGGCTACGTGGAAAGGCTGAGAAAGGAAACGTTGAACACGGCGGGCACGAAGTACGACCAATTTATCATCTTCGCTCAATTCGTCCATCCCTAAGATAGCGATAATATCCTGAAGCTCTTTGTAGCGTTGCAAAATCGCTTTTACGCGCTGTGCTGTTTGATAGTGCTCTTCCCCAACGATGCTGGGTGTAAGAATACGCGAGGTGGACTCTAACGGGTCAACCGCAGGGTAAATACCCAAAGAAGCTAATTTACGGCTCAATACCGTTGTAGCATCCAAGTGCGCAAAGGTAGTAGCCGGTGCAGGGTCGGTCAAGTCATCCGCAGGTACATAAACTGCTTGTACGGAGGTGATAGAACCGCGTTTGGTAGAGGTAATACGCTCTTGCATAAGACCCATTTCGGTTGCCAACGTGGGCTGATAACCTACTGCGGAGGGCATACGTCCAAGTAGTGCCGATACTTCGGAACCTGCTTGAGTAAAGCGGAAGATGTTGTCAATAAAGAAGAGGATATCGCGTCCGGTGCTGTCGCCTTCGTCTCCATCGCGGAAATATTCAGCTACGGTTAATCCGGATAAAGCAACACGGGCACGTGCTCCGGGAGGTTCGTTCATTTGTCCGAAAACCATGGTAATAAAGGATTCTTCGAGTAGTTTTTTGTCCACTTTACTCAAATCCCAAGCACCGGTTTCTTCCAAATTGTGGATAAATTCTTTACCGTATTTTACCACATTTGCTTCGACCATTTCGCGAAGCAAGTCATTTCCTTCGCGGGTACGCTCACCAACACCGGCAAACACAGACAAACCTGCATAACCTAAAGCGATGTTGTTAATCAACTCCATGATTAATACGGTTTTACCTACCCCGGCACCACCGAACAACCCGATTTTACCTCCCCGAAGGTAAGGCTCCAACAAGTCAATTACTTTGATACCAGTAAATAGTGGTTCAGCTTCGGTTGACAAGTCTTCGTAGGCCGGCGGTTGTCGGTGAATGGGGTAAAATTTGTCGGATTTAAGTTCTCCAATCCCGTCAATTGTGTTGCCGATAACATTAAAAAGGCGACCTCTGATATTATGACCCACCGGCATTCTGATGGTTTGTCCTGTATCGTTGACTTCCAAACCCCTCATCAAGCCGTCGGTAGAGTCCATTGCTATCGTGCGAACGCTATCTTCACCTAAGTGCTGTTGACATTCTAAAACCAACTTTGTGCCATCTTCTTTTGTAACCTCTAAGGCACTCAAAATTTCGGGAAGATGACCGCTCGGAAACGATACATCTATTACAGCACCTACTATCTGTTTAATTTTACCTGCTTTAGCCATGTTTATTGGTTCTTATTATGGTCTTTTAAAATTTGCCGCAAAGATAGAACTTTTGCCTCAATAAAGCAACCAACCGCCTATTTTATGGACAAAAAAGGAGTTTATTTTGGAATCGGTTTCATCAAACGTTGACCAATTGACGAGGCTTTTATCCCGTTCAAAGACCTATTCAACAGTTTACCCTCCAAGTGCCTTCCCGATAGGGTACATTCTGTTTCAACTAACCTTTTGACCGATTGGCTGTTTATAGCTATCGGCACAGCTGCTTATCAAAACGCCTCTTTTACCATCTAAAACTATCCGACAATGCAGGACACCTATTACAACCCCGATGATTTGAACAAATTTGGCGCGATTAAAGACTTTCAACCCGATTTGGCTAAAAAGTTTTTTGATTGGTATGGCGATGTATTCAAAGCAGGGGCACTCACCCAACGCGAAAAAGCACTGATTGCCTTAGCAGTTGCTCATGCCGTTCAATGCCCCTACTGTATAGATGCCTACACAGTCGATTCAATCGAAAAAGGGGCAGATGAAGCCCAAATGATGGAGGCGGTGCATGTGTCGGCAGCGATCAGGGGCGGTGCCACATTGGTACACGGGGTGCAGATGATGAATAAGGCCAAAGAGATTTTGATGTAAGATGACATATTCCCCCATCCATTGATTTTCATCCTTTATGAATATACCCGATACTTCCGCCAAAGGCTCGTTAAAAAGCAGAAACCATCAATTATCCGATAGTTTTCTGCAACTCAAGGTATTGAACGGAGGCGACACCGACAAAGTGCGTTTTCCCGAATTTTCGGAACGAATGAAACAAGCCGGGTTATGGCCGTTGAAACCGGTGGCTTTGGAAATATTCCAGATGAATTTGGGTAAAATGTGTAATCAAACCTGCCGTCATTGCCATGTAGATGCCGGCCCCGATAGAAAAGAAATCATGAGCCGCCAAACGATGGATCGATGTTTGGAAATACTCGCCACTCATCCCGTTTCCACAGTTGATTTAACCGGAGGTGCTCCTGAAATGAACCCTCATTTTCGGTGGTTGGTGGAGCAGTTGAGTGGATTGGGTAAAAAAATCATCGTCCGTTGTAACCTCACCATCATCCTCGCCAACAAGAAGTATCATGATTTACCCGATTTTTTTGCCCGGCATGGGGTAGAAGTGGTATCATCCCTTCCTTTTTACCAAGCCTCCCGCACCGATAGTCAACGCGGAAAGGGCGTGTTTGAAACGTCTATCAAAGCACTGCAACTGTTAAACCAAGCAGGATACGGTCAAGAGCATTCCGGACTGACTTTAAATTTGGTCTATAATCCGGCTGGCGCATTTCTGCCCGCCGCTCAACCCTCCTTAGAAGCCGAATTTAAACACCAACTCTCGAACCAATACGGCATCGTGTTTAACCGCCTCTATACCATTACCAACATGCCTATCAGCCGTTTTTTAGATTACTTGTTAGAAAGCGGTAACTACGAGGCCTATATGCAAAAGCTCGTAACCGCTTTTAACCCCATCGCTGCAAAAGGGGTGATGTGCCGCAATACGTTGTCCATCGGTTGGGACGGTTATTTATACGATTGCGATTTTAACCAAATGCTCCAACTCGGTGTAGAAAGCACCGCCCCGCAACACATCAACGAGTTTAACCCGGAATTCCTACTTCTGCGAAGCATTGTGCTCAATCAGCATTGTTATGGTTGTACTGCCGGTGCGGGTTCGAGTTGTGGTGGGGAAACTGCCTGAAAAAAAACGATACAAGGCTAGAAGTAAGTTTCCAACCAAAGTTCCCAATTAATCAATCTGTCTGAACGCTCCACTATTCTCCTGCCGGCTTTCATCGTTTTGAGGGGCAAATTGCTCCCCTGCAAGAACGCCTTGCGCCTGTGCAAAGGAGCAAAGCCCCCCTGCAATGAAGTAAAACACCCCTGCAAAGAAGTAAAGTCCCCCGTGTTTTTAGAATAATCGCTCCTGCAAAAGTTATTAGCCCACCGGTTCTATCCGAAAACACCCCTGCCATGAATCTTTGTCAACCTGTTTTGATACAAAGCCCCCCTGCTATGGTTTTTGTTCCCTTTGTTTTATTTCAAAACACCCCTGCAATGAAGCATTGTCACCCTGTTTTATCGAATTGTCAACCGTCAAAGGGGCTTTGTCAACCGTAAAATCCGGCTAATGCTGACTAATTTTGTTGAATAAAATCAACAAGACGGGGGTTATTTTTCGAATTGGTTGGTTGTATTTGTTTGGAAAGGAAAGCGGATCGTATTCACCTAGTTGTTCAGGATTTGAAGAAATACCATTATCCTATTCAAAAGAACCCACCCCAACCCCTCCGAGGAGGGGATTTTAAAGACTTTAACCAATAATGGGTGATGCAAAATTAAATCATAGGTTGGTATAAGTAATCCAATTTTTTCAAAGTGCCCAAACTCCAATTCTCCTAAAGATTCTCAAGAGAGAGGTAAACACCGACATACCCGAAGCCATGAGAAACATTCAAAAAATCATTTGACAAATTTCCAATTTGGCTATATAGTTCCCAACTCCTTTGGTGTATCGAGCGGAATGGATATGTTGCTCTTATTCGGCAAGGCATATTTCACCATTTCCTCGTACACCTCGCGCCAACCTTCCCATCCATGCGTATTGCTAAGGGAGTGGTTGTGCCATAGGGGAATAAACACCCCATCCACCGCGCGAATGGTGTCTATAATTTGCTTCAACGAGTTTAACCCTTCCTGTGGGCTGAGTTTTTGGTACTGTTGTAAGGTTACATCCATCACCGCGAACGGAAACACGCGCAGGGTGGTTTTGATTTCCAAACTCAAATCGTAAAAATAAAAGGAAGAGGTGGTGCCTGCCCTAAACCCAAATTGAGAAGCATAGCCCATCGTGTAATCGTCTTGAATATCCCTTTCAATCAGATTTTGGTAGGTTTCGGGCATTTGCAGCTTGATAAAATGTTGCCGGTTTTTGCGCACCTCTTTTTTAAGCAACCTCGAAAGGATGGTCAATTCCATGGCAAACTCAACCGGGTCAGTATTGGAAGCATAGGAAGGGTGGATACCTACTTCATACCAATCGCCCAAAGATTGTATCAGTTCTTGGTAGGCAATCGAGGTGATGGAAATATTTTTGTCGTAGGGTCCGTAATCTCCCAACAAAAAGAAGTAAATCGGTTTGAGGTCGTAGCGGGCATGAAGCGCAAACTGCCAATCGAAGGTATCGTAAGGGTCGGGCTGCAAACCAAGCAATACTTTGATACGCTCTATTGCCAAATCTTTTTTTAACCTGAAAAGTGCCACTGCCAAGCCGCCGATATTGCGCAATATTCCTTTGTTTTTATAAGCAAAAGCGAGGTCTATATCATAAGTCGGCACAAACCTGTATTTCCGTTTGCTAAACTGCAAGTCGGGAAACAGTTGTTGCAGCGTTTTGTGCAACAAGTTAACCCACATATCAATGACCGGCAGATGTAAAAACCCGTTTTTAAAAGCCACGCTGTTTTCGGCTTTATAGCGTCCGTATTGGTCTTTTTCAGAGGGCAAGTATTCCTCGTAACGGCTAATCAGGAAAAACGAAGCGGCAAAGGGGTCGAATGGCAGGTGGGAGTTGTTTTTCCCGATAAAAAAAATCTTCGTTCCTTCGTAATCCTCTATTTTCAGATGTTGGTGTTTGATGCCGCGTTCAAACAGTAGCGGTGAGGCGTAAAAAAACAATTCTTCGTTAAACCGGCGGCTGCTGTAATTCAGTTTAGCCCCCTCGAAGCTCAAAAACTCCGCTTTATCGGTGGTAATGCTCATGGTAATTCCGAGCAGATTTTTGAAAATATGCTCGAAAATATATCTAATCCGATTGGTGATTTTCCCCGTATAAATCAGGAGCATATCGTTAATCGTGTTTTTTGGCCATGTAATATCGCGACTTTAACAAAGGGCATATTTTGTAACGCTCGTCATGTGTATCGTTGTATAAATCTTGCAGTAAACGGTAAACATGTTCAATGCCTATTTTTTCGAGCCACTCGAATGGGCCATAAGGGTAATTCACCCCCAATTTCATAGACAGGTCAATGTCGGCTTCCGTTGCAGTGCCTTCTTGGAGGGTGTAAAAAGCCTCGTTGATAATCATGCAGATAATGCGAGGCATCACCATGCCCACTCGGTCATCCACCAACCGGTATTCAATGCCCAAGGTCTTGAGTCTTTGCGACAGCACATCCTTAGTTTCTTCGCGCAAAACCGACATTTCCCACAGGGGACGGTTGATAAAGGTAGGCAACGAGTTGAAAGCCACGAAATGACAGGCGGGCGGAGAAGTCCAATACCAATGCAGTGCGGATAGCTGCCCCCGTACCATGCCCAACAGCACCAACTTGTTTTCCAGATGCGAATAATTGTTGGATATTTCCCAATAACTGAACGGCTCGGTCAGGCTTTCAAAACGAGTATCAATAATCACATCATAAGGACTGAAATCGAAAATTTCTTCTTCTGCACGTTGATACTGTATCGGGCGGTTATTCCCTAATTTCAATTGCATTTCTGCGGTTGCCTGTTTATCGCCTATAAATAATGCGCTCATAGCTTAAAAGAATGGCTTTGGAGGGTGGTGAGTATGGATGCTGTAAATAGAGAAATTATATTTTTTGCACAAAATAAGTGAAAAAGCGACCAAAAACAAAACCTAATGCTATGCCAAACATAGAAAACTGCTACATTTGCCCTATCACAAACCGCTGCAACCTTGGCAGCCCTTATTTTTAGGCAAATTTATGGCAAAACGTGTTATTTTTACCGAAAACGCTCCTTCTCCTATCGGACCTTACAGTCAAGCTGTATGGGGTGGCAACCTGCTTTTCATTTCAGGACAAATAGCGATTAACCCCGAAAGCGGTGAACTGCTGACTGAAGAAGGCATTGAAGAAGAAACCCGTCAGGTGATGGAAAACCTAAAGGCCATTCTGACCGCCGCAGGTCTTAGCTTTGATGATGTGGTGAAAACTTCCATTTTTTTGGAAGACATGGGCAACTTCAACCGCGTAAACGAACTGTATAGCCAATATTTTGACAACGATAACGCCCCCGCCCGCGAAACAGTTGAAGTATCGGGCCTGCCCAAAGATGTTAATGTCGAGATTTCGATGATTGCGGTGAAGCCTTAGTGATTGCTTGAGGTTGGCATGGATGGACTCAACCTTTCTTCTTATTACAAATGAACCTTTGTTGTTTTACGTTACCAACACCTTAAGTGAGATGACGTATCAGGTGTCGTTAACGTTTAAAATCGTAAAATCAGGTGTCGGTAACGTTTTTAAAAACTGCTTTTAGGCTGCCAACGCTGTCAGCGTCTGCGACGCTGACAGCGTTTTTCGTCAAAAGATTTCGGCCGCTTCGCGACATCCTCTGTGCAATCCCCCCCTAACTCTTTTTAGCTCAAACGAACAGCTGGAAAAGCGTAACAGCCGGAACTATGGGACGACCACAAGGCGGAAGCCAATGGCCCACTGGCTAACGTAGGGGGAGGCAATTTCGCGATTAGCTGCCCGACAGCTCTGCGCTTCACCATCCCAACGCCCGCCGCGCAAAACGCGATACGAACCCATATTCGGCCCCTTTGGATCATTATCAGGGCTGTTTTCGTAATAATCCAAATCATACCAATCGCTGCACCACTCCTCTACATTACCATGCATATCGTATAAGCCATATTGATTAGGTTCAAAACTGCCAACTGCTATGGGGTTCCAACGATAGGTTCCTTTGCTGCACGATTGATAAGGATATTTGCCGTCGTAGTTTGCCTGATTTGTACTCAGACAGGTTCCTGTATAAAAAGGCGTAGTGGTACCCCCTCTCGCCGCATATTCCCATTCCGCCTCCGTAGGCAGGCGATATTTTTTACCAGTTTTGGCGTTCAGTTTTCTTAAAAACTCTTGTATATCATCATGACTTACCAACTCAACGGGACAGTTGTAGCAGTTGTCTAAATAACTGGGATTGTTACCCATAATCGCTTGCCATTGCGCCTGACTAACTTCATATTTTCCCATCTTAAAACTACTCACCGTAACTTGATGTTGGTATTCATCATCTTGGCGTTTTGCTTCAGAATCAGGGCTGCCCATCATAAAGGTGCCGCCTTGTATAAACACCATTTGGGATACAAAGGGGTCGGCGGCAGTGGAGGAAGTAGTCGGATTGTCAGACGATTCAATATTAGTCCCGGCTTGCCCACTCTCATTACCAGCATTTTGTTCATCAGAATCTTTCAGCACCAATTGATAAAGCATAAAGCACACAAACAGCACCCCCGCTACTGCCGCTATACCAAAAAAGGATTGATTACTATTGCCTTTAGGTCGTGGTCCACCTTTAGGCTTCTTTTCCCCGTTTCCACCTCCAATGTCCGACCCGTCGACTGTAGTTTCCAATTTTTGAACAGTAGGGGACAATTGTTCAATTGAGCTGATGTATTCCAACAATTCCTTTGCACTCTGAGCGCGATCTTTAGCAGAGCGCACCAAACAGCGGACAATGATACCATTAAAGGGAACAGGAAAACTCCTGATGACTTCAGCAGGTATTTGTTTGTCTAAAATATTCCCAATAATCTGCCCCTGTGTGTTCCCCTCACTACGTCTGCCAAACAGGGACTTACCCATAAAATAATCGCACAAAATCACCCCCAAAGCCCAAAGGTCGGCATTGGCATGTATATGGTTGTCTATCCCGTGTTTGGTTACATTCAACTGCTCGGGAGCCATGTATTCATAAGTACCCACCATGCTCACGCTGCTTTCCAAGTCTCCGCTCACTTCCTTGGCAACGTTAAAATCGGCAATCTTTGGGATGGGCTTACCTTCATCGTTGTAAAATATAAGGATGTTCCCGGGCTTGATGTCGCGGTGGATGATTCTGCGTTTGTTGGTAGTTGGGTCGGGCGTGTGCAGGTAGTCCAACCCTCTCAATATCCCTTTTACTACTTCCAGCAACTCTTCCTGAGCAGGTTTCTTTTTCAGGTAGTCCGCCAAGTCGCCCCCCTCTACCAACTCCATCACCCCATACTGTGTTTCGTGGGTGTCGCCATCTTCAAACCTTCTGATGACCGTGAAAAAATCGAAGGCCCGCACGATATTGCCATGTGCAAATTGGATAGACTTTTGAAATTCCTCCCGAATGCCATACTTCAAGCTATCGGCAGCATTAAATTTTTTCAATGCTACATAACATTCTCGCTGACGGTCGTAGGCTTTGAACACTTCGGCCAGCCCGCCTTTGCCTATCAGGTCTGTATCGGGGTTGTATTCGTAACGGTCGTTTAGTAGCATGATGGGTGATTACGATGAAACTTGAAACCTGCAAAATTAAACATTTGTTTCAACTTTGCTTCATTCCGTTGGTGGAAATAGTTTACTATGGTATAGCTTACGTTACCGACACCTCGAATGCAATCGTAAAGTGAGGTGTCGGTAATTTTTTACCCCCCCCCAACTTCTTTTTAGCTCAAACGAACAGCAGGAAAAGCGTAACAGCCGGAACTACGGGACGACCACAAGGCGGAAGCCAAAGTCGTAGTAGCGAATGTCGGGGGTATTGTTGTTGCGGTTAGCCGTCCGGCAGTTCTACACATTATTGTTCCAACTACCGCCGCGCAAAACGCGGCACGAACCCACGATTACTGACCTTGGTTTGATATAAAGTCCGTAAGGCTTAAAAAATATTGAATAGGTTTTACGTTACCGCACTTAATCTCTAACTTTTCATAAAAGTTAGGGAACAGAAGAATTTTTGAAGAAACTGTAGAAAATAAAGGGAACATACCCCATATTGAACAACTCAACGATACACGTGAGAAACATAGTATCTCACGTTATTTTAGAATTCCTTGAGGATGCTAAATGGCTTTTTCCAACCACCACTTTTTATAAACTCTTGCTTATAGTTTAAGTGGTCGGTTTAAACAAAAACAGCCCCACTTCGAGCAAAGAAAGTGGGGCTGTTTTCGTTTATTACTTGAGTGATTTTGGCGATAGTTATCTATCACACTTGCCATCTGTCCATTTTAACACGCCGTTTTTGCGTGCCTGACATTCGTTTTCGTAAGTGATACCGTTGCATCCGCAAACAGGTTTCCACAAAAAGGTGCAGTCTTCATTTGGATTTTTTACCGTTGATAAATCTACACAGTCTTTCCCTACATTGGGCAGTGGAACTTGTTGTTTGGGAGGCACATAATCTGACGGAGGATTGGGGTCTTGGTCAGGTTTTGGGATGTCACTGCTATTGACTGTCCGTTTTGCAGGGTCGTTTTCGCTACTGTTTTTTGTAGAGTTACAAGCCGTAACAAGTATTGCCAAGCAGAACAAGAAGAGGGGGAGGCTACTTAGTTTGCGCATAACAGGTTATTTGAGAGTAATGAAAAACAGCTATCGGCAAAAAACTAATTTTGTTTTCTGCCGATAGCTGTAAGAGTTAGAAAAGTGACCTATTTGTTGTCATTACCACTGCGCTCATCTGCCTTATTTTTAAGGTTCGGATCTTTATTGGTTTGACCGATTTGAGCCTGTTTAGCAATGTTTTTAACTTCTGCAGGGTTGGGGTTAATGGCTTCGGGTGCTGTTTTGAGCATCGGAACAACACCTAAGAAGGGTTGTTTTTCTTTTTTTCCATTTTCACCGGTAACCGTTACAATTGTTTCAAAAAAGTAAGCAGGCTGAATGAAGTTGTCGCCACCATCGTAATACATTTTTTGGATGCTTTTGATTTCGGGGGACACGCCGGCACCAAAGTTCATATTAACCAACTGTCCAAACTCTTTTTGAGCATCTGCTTGGGATTTCAGTTCTGTTTTATTTACAACTCTGGCTTTAGTGTTTGGGCTTACTTCTTTCCATGTTTTGGAAACACCAAGCACTTCGCCTTTGTCGCCTACATTGACAACTATCCGCGAGCCGTTACCAGAAACAGGTATGCCGTTAAGCACCCGACCATAAGTAAAGGTTTGCATTTTGTCTATGATTTGTCCGTCATCTGCTGATGATGCTCGTAAACCGCCTGCATGGACCAATTTCAATTCACTAAGGTTTTTGGGGTTTAAATCGTTTTCAGCCAAAAACTTCTCAGCATTTTTTTGTGCTTGACCTGCATCAAGTAACCTGGGTTTGAAATCATCTCCATAATTTTTGGTGCTTTTGCTGAATGAAAGTCGTCCTTTAGCAGAATTACTGATGAGATATTCTGATGCATCGTCTTTGTTTTGAAAGTTGACATCAGTTCCATTATTGTTAATTTTTTGACCGGCATTTCCTAAACGGCCGGATAATTTGCCAACAGCCGATAGTTTAGCTACGGGAGCTTTGTCTAAGGTGATGACCGATAAATTATCGTCTTGGAAATAGTCAATCACCGGTGGTGGGGGTGCCATCTGTAAGCTCATAAAGCCAAAATAAGCACCGACTGAAAGAAAAATTGCTATGGTTAAGAAAAGATACTGTTTCATGATTTTGTAAGAATTAATTTTGAAAAGATACTGTTTGATTCTTGTTGTGTTTGAATGATATGGAATTAAGTGCGTTCCCAATAAATTCCCGAAAAGGGGAATAATGGTTATTAATACTGCCAGTAATTCCACATGCCACCACAACCAGCAGCAGGTTTTGAAGAATAACTACCCAATCTGTCATAATAGGCACCGGAGGCGACAACACAAGATGCCCATCCGGGATAAGGAGAGCCGTCACTCATAGAAGGATTAAAAATCCAATAACGTTCGTCGTCTATACTGCTAAACCAAGCATCTTTGACGGTCCAGTTTGCTTTGAGCCTTGCGGAGAAGTCAAATGGAATATCGGTCGTAGCGGCTGATGCTAAACTACGGAATCCCAAAAGCATGCGCATACCCTTAAACATGTTGCAATAGGGGGTCCACCAAGTGGAACTTTCTGGTGCTGAGACAACTGTTTGGCAAGAAAAGAAAATCATGAATTTGCACCAGGCATCACCCAAAGGCATGTTGGTTACATTGGCACCACTACCGGCAGACATCCAGTAACTAGAACCGTGTCCGCAATAAAACGATACATCTTCGTAGTCCACATACGAGTTGTTGCTACTTGTAAACATGTAAGGAGCGGCATAGTAGTACTGGTCTTTACGATACTTGTGGCCGGCAATTGTCGGGTTTCCCGAGAAAGCATTAACAAAGTGATAGCAGTTGTAAATCATTACATCCTGATACGCTCCGTCTCCTACGTAGGAACCTACATAGTGTTGTGCACTGTTGGCCATGTTGCAAGTACATAGCACAACAAATAACACCAGAATTTGTGAGAGTCTGAAAAGTGTTTTCATGGTAAAAAATTGTTTGTTATTGAAAATGAGAAACTAGAAATTTAGGTTGTTTCGTTCGTGTCATGCAGGCTTTGAATGGTGGGGAACATTAAGTTCTGCCTTTTCTATTCTTATCACTTTTAAAGGTAGCAGTTTGTTACCTAAAAAGAGAAATTGTGTAATTTTTTTTCAACTTTTTTTGATTTACCTAAGCCCGTTACTTACACTCGCCGTTAGCCCATTTTAATACACCTGCATTTCTTGCCAAACAAGCGTTGGTGTAGGTCATGCCGTCACAACCACATACGGGTTCGTAAAGGCGCTGACACATTTCTTTTGTTGCTTTTGAAAGGTCAACACAGTCCTTACCGGTATTGGGTTTTGGGGTAGGGGTTGGAGGGGCTTGGTTGGTTGGTTTATCCGTTGGGTTAGGTACAGGTATCGGGCGGTCTGTATTTTGGTTGTTTGGTATGGGACGGTCTTCGTTGACCGGCACATTATTATCTGTTTTTTGGTGGCTGGTCGTGGTTTCTGTATTTTTCTGAGATCCACAGGCGAACATGAAAATCGAAAACATAAAAAGCAGTAAGACAGGGATTAGTCTGTTTGTGTCTTTCATTTTATGAAATTTTGAAAGCTGAGTAAAGTAAAGTGGTTGAGTTGCACCCAACCACTTTATTGGTTTGGTTGACCTTATTTCTGTCGTTTGGGTGCATTGGAGGCAGGCGGATTGTCCTTTTGTTGATCCGTAAGGGTTTTAATCTCACTTTCTCCTTTGGCTTTTTGAAGGTCTGAAAGAGAGCCCATTAACCCTTCAGGAGCTTTTTTCAACATAGAAACCGGCTGAACATAATCGCGTTCAATAACTTGGCCATCTTCGGATTTAAATCTAACACTTGAAGCCATTAAGTAAATGGGTTGTATGAAATCTTCACCACCATCAAAATAGGTTTTTGAAATGGTTTGAATTTTGCTGCTTGCACCACTGCCAAACTGCGAAGCAACTATTTGTTTAAACTCTGCTTCAGCTTCGGCCTGAGATTTCAGTTCTGAAGCAGCTATTTTATTTTTGGTTCTTGTACTTGGTTTTACTTCCTTCCATTTTTTTGTTACCGCCATTACCTCGCCATTATTACCTATTTCTACAATAACCCTTGAGCCTTCACCCACAACAGGAACACCTTCAATGGTTCGGGAGTAATAAACGGTTTTCATCACATCGTATTCTTTTTGGTCTTTTGACGACATTCTTTTAATACCGCCTACGTGTTCCACTTTTAATTCACTTTTATTGGCGGGAAGTAAGAAGTTGTCTGACAAAAACTTGTTGGCAATGTTTTCCGCGCTTTTAGCATCGGGCAGTTTTGAAGTTGTGCTGAGTATTTGTTGGCTTACCCCTTTGTTAAAAGAGAGATAACCTTTATCGGCATCATACTCAAAATGCCGGGTGGCATCTTTACCTTTATCATCGAGAAATGATACAGAGCGGGCAGTGGTTTTAGCTTGAGCATTTGTAAAAGTAAGCCCTATTTTGGAGGCGGCTAATTTAGATTGGGTAATGCCTTTTGAGGGATCGTCGGCAGCAAGTTCGAAAACTCCGACCGGATCGCCTTTAAAGTAGTCTATTACTTGAATTTTAGAAGTTGACTCCGAAGCTGAATTAAAGAAAACAGTTAGTCCGACTAAAGTAAAGACCGTTATGATGGAGAGAATAATTTTAGTTTTCATAGTATTATATGATTTTTGCGTTACGAATGCTGTTGTTTAGTATTGATAGATAAAATCAACGTAAGAAGTTGGAGTCGGTTTGCCGGAATATCCGCTTAAACGGTCGTAGTAGGGGTCTTTGGCGGGGTTGCCAAATTGGTCAACAAACAATACCGTGGCGGCGGTTCCTATCCATGAGTGGTTGTAAACACTTCCGTAATAGCCGGCAGATTCATTGACTGCTTTTAGCCACGCATACCATACATAATATCCGGCTTTCATGTTGCCGGCCCAATAGTTGGGTAGGTTGGTGTCGGCAAGGGCAGAAGTCGTTCTAAAGCCACACATGACATGCACTCCTTTGCGAACGTTGTTGTAAGCGGTCCAAGCATTGGCGTTATCGGCAGGTACGGTAATCGTATTGCAGGTAAAAAATCCAATCCATTTGAGCCACGCATCACCCCAACCATCACCTACCGAACTGAAACAGGTAGAACTTCCATAACTGCTGAAACAATAAGGGCTTCCGTGGCCGGAGAAAAATGCGAGGTCTTCGAAATCCACGTAACTGTCGTTGTTACTGGAAAAACAGTAATCGTAACCATAGTAGTATTGGTCATTGTAGTAGTTGTGCGGGCCACAAGTGGCGGTGAATTGTCCTCTGAACTTGTTGCAGTCGCGTATAAAAATGTCCTGCCCTCCGCCTGCTCCTACATAGGAACCTACGTAATGAGTGGCGCTGTTGGTTACTTGGCAAATAAATAGCGCAAATAATACCAAAGCTTGTGAAAATTTCAATGCTGTTTTCATGGTAAAAATGTTTTTTGGTTAAATATAGAAAGACTGTTATTGCGCAATTTTACAATCGAGAGGACAACTCTATGGAGTAGTTGTTGCTTTCGTTCGATTCTAATACTTTGTTGTAAGCCGGAAGCGATTCTTTAGGGCAGTCTGCATCTATGAATAGGCGCAATACTGCTATTTTTTGGACGGCGGGCAAGGCAATTAGCATTGTGCCATCAATTTTTTGGGAATCGCCGGCTGCAAGCGGGTCAAAAACTTGGCAATCGGAAAAAGCATAAGAACCGGATTTCCCTTTAAATTCAGACATCAGGTCGCAAGTGGTGCTTATTGAACCGCCTATGTTTTCGACTACGGCAATATAGCTGATTTTGTAATTGCTCACCGCATTGGCACCTGTACCAACCGTATTGACAAGTGTTACATTTTCTATGGTAAAAGAAGCAAAATGTAAGTCCGGTAAAGTGGCATTGGCAGCAGTATTTGCACTTTTTAATAACTTATCATCGTTTGGCCGATACTTGATTTTTCCAGACATGGAACCGGTGGAAGAGGTGTCGGAATAATTGTATTGGTCTTGCGCTTGCAGGTTTGCACAGAACAACAGAAAAAGGATCGTCAAGGAAATTATCCAATGTTTCATACTTGGTGATTGAATTTAGATAAAGAGGGGAATAATTTTGTGTAATGTAGCAGTTAATTCTTGATGCAACTGCTTATTCACTTTTGAATGAAGACTTTTGTTACGGAATGTGAAAAAATCTCAAAAAACTTTGTAGGAGGGGTTAATTGCCGGGGAACTCTGCTGTTAAGGCGGTAAAAGACTTGCACGTTCCAGTTAAAAAAAGGTTGCTTTTGTAAACAGGAAGAATTTTAACTTAAACCTTTCAAGAGCAATTGCCGGAACAATTGCTCTTGATGGTAAAGTGTCTTAATTATAAAGGTATTAACGACGAGCAATCGAATAATTAGCACCGCTACAGTTTACATTTCCTGCACTTAGCGGCGGGTTGTTTCTTGCATGAATTACCCCTGCAACTACGGGTGAAGCCATTGACGTACCGCTCTTGGTAGTATAACCTCCGTTTTTATCGGTTGAATATACACTGGAACCTACGGCTACCCAATCAACAGAATTACCCCAATTGGAGAAATTTGAGCAGGCATTGGTACAGGTAATGGAGCCTACGGTATAAACTCTGTTGCCATTAATACAACCCGGAAGGTTGAGATTTGCATTTGCCGATTCGTTTCCGGCGGCCATCACCACAAAAGTGCCGGCATTGCCAAGATTGAAAATAGCATCCCGCAAGGCAGGGTTTGAATTTTGGCAATTGGCATAACCATAAGCCTCAATACTCATGTTCACCACATCGCCCGCTATATCATACATCGCTACGTGGTTTAATCCTGAAATAATACCGCTAAAAGACCCTGAACCTGAGTTGGATAAAACTTTAACAGGCACTACTTTTGCACCGGCAGATACGCCTACTACACCAATACTGTTGTTTTTGGCAGCAGCGATGCCTGCCACATGTGTTCCGTGTCCGTTTCCATCTTCTACGGTTTGTCCGGCAATGAAAGATTTGGCAAAGGTAGCACTCGTCTGTACGTTCAAATCGGGGTGATCCATGTCAATACCGGTATCTAAAATCCAAATCCAAGTTGCTTTAGTAGAGCCATCAACAGGGCCGCCTGCTTTCGTTACCGCACAAGTGGTGGTTTGAGCAGCAAAAGATTCTTCTTCTAAGCACTCGTCATATTCTGTGGCGTTTGAAACAATTTGAACTTCATAATCTTGGTAAACGCCTTCTACATTAGGGTTGGCACGAAGAGATTTTACCTCACTGTCGCTAAGTTTGGCAGCGAAACCCGATAGAATATCGGCATATTCAAAAACAATCACTTCTGCTTTTAGATTGCTTTTGGAGGCCACCTCTCTGGCTTTGGTCAGGTTGTTGGTGCGGGCGGTGCGAGTGAGTTGTTCTTTGCTCTCTCTGTCGGTTGTTGCTGCTCTTTTTTGGTTGACAACGGGCTTGGCAACATCTTCTTTTAGCACAACGATGAACTGTCCGGGAATAGGCTTGGGTTCGCTTCCTTTTTGTGCAAAAAGGGCATTAGCCACAAAAATTAAGAGCAAGAAAGTCATTGAAATGTTTTTCATAAGGCAAAAAAATTGGGGGGTTAAAAATAAAGAATAAAAATAATTGTGATTGTTGGAGTAAAACGGCAAATGTTAAACTGATTTTACTTTTAAGAAGGTCGTTTGCTTGTTTTACGTTTATATTACTTCCACATTTCGTTTTTTGTTACCAACTTGGGGCACTTTTTTTAAAAAGAAGCTAAAATAACCTCTCAACAGAGCAATAAACTTGATTCTTGAAAATAAAAAGCTAATTTTGTTATGCCTTAGTTTAAAGTTATTCCCTATGCCAATTAGCCACAAAAACCATGAAGTCATCTTAGCTCAACCGGAAGTTGAGCAATTAAACATTGCCCGGCAACTATATGAAAAAGGGCGGTATGATGAAAGCATGGAAATTTGCAAACAAGTGGGGCCGCTTTTGCAGGCATTGGAAAGTTGGGAGCAATATGTGCTGAGTCTAACCCTTTGGTGTAGCAATTTAATTGCATTGAGCAAATGGCAGGATAGTTTTGAAAAAGCTCAGGAAGCCTTAGACAAAGCATTGAAATATGCCGGTGAACAACACCTTTGCACGGGAGAAGCTTACCTTGCAATTGGCAAAGCCTCCTTAAAGAACAACCGGCAAAAGGAGGCAATCGCTTTCATCCAAAAAAGCTTGGCAATTAAAGAAGCGATACTTGGGGAAACGCATCAAGAGACACTCAATGCTCGGGATCTTATTGGGCTGATTTTGATAGAACAGAACGATTATGACCAAGCTATCGCCCTGTTTAACAAAAACATAGACATCAGGTTACTTACCCTTGGCGAAGTTCACCGCGATATTGCGACTAGCCATAAAAATTTGGGGCTTGCCTTTTATTACAAAGGAGATTTTGAATCAAGCCTTTTCCATTGTCAAAAAAGTCTTGATATCAGCGTGCAAACCTTGGGCGAATTGCACCACTTCACCGCAATTGGCTATAACAACGTAGGTAATATCTATTGGTATAAAGGTAACTACAACAAAGCCATTTCATACTGTAAAAAAGCATTGGACATTCAATTGCAAATAGTAGGTGAAATGGACTCGAACACTGCCGACAGTTTTCACAATATCGGGAATGCTTATTATTCTAAAGGTGATTTTGACAGGGCAATCAGCTATTGTGAGAAAGGGCTTCAAATAAGATTGCAGATTTTGGGCGAGTTTAACAGGGCGACAGCCGTTAGTTATCACAATTTAGGGGCTTCTTATTGGAGCAAGAAACTATTTGACCAAGCGGTTCAGTTTTATGAGAAAAGCCTGCAAATAAGGTTGAAACTATTTGGCGAATTGCACCCCGATACGGCAAGCAGTTATCAAAACTTGGGTTCCGTGTATGAAACTCAACACAATTACACACAAGCCATTGAATATGGAAATAAAAGCCTTTCCATAAGATTGAAAACCATTGGCGAAATACATCCCGATACGGCAAGCAGTTATCTGAACATCGGAATATCGCAACAAGCGTTGGGCAACACGCAAGAAGCTATTGAGAATTACCAAAAAAGCCTGAATATATGGCTGCAAACCTTTGGCAAGATACACCCTGCAACGGCCAAAAACTACTTGAGTTTGGGGAAGGTTTACAAGGAATTGGGGAATTATGGGCAAGCAATGGAGTACTATCAGCAAGCACTTCAAAGTTTGGTGCGGCATTATTCCGAGGATTCCCCCTATATTCAATTTGTGCTGCAAAATTACAGCTCTCCGAGTTGGTTGCTCACCGCACTTCAAGAAAAGGCAGCTATTCTATACCTCATTTACCAAACCCAATCCCAACAGCCTTTAGACCTTTTAGCCGCATGGCATACCTGTTCCCTTGCCTCTCAACTGTTGGACATCATGCGACAAAGCTATCGCGCAGAAGGCAGTAAGCTCACCCTTGCTCAAAACGCCCAAAAAGTACATACCCAAGCAATTGATTTATGTTGGGAGGTTAATCAACGCTTGCAAACCCATCCACTTGACGATGCCTATCTCCGCCTGCAACAGTTGAACCCGGAACACAATGTGCCGATGCCCCAAAAGGCCTTTCATTACGCATTCAGATGTTCCGAAAAAAGCAAAGCCGTTGTATTGTTGGGCAACCTTAAAGACAAAGAAGCTAGGTTTGCCGCAGGCATACCGCCACACCTTTTAGAGCAAGAGTATAACCTGCGCATAGAAACCAATTATTTGGAAAAACAGATTGCCGAAGAAGAATGTAAGAACAAGGAAAAGCAAAGAGAGGAACTGTTGGCAACATGGAAAACCCGTTTTTTTGAATGTAAGCAACAGTACGATGCCTTGGTAGAACAATTTGAGCAGGAGTTTCCCGATTACTATGTGCTGAAATACCAAACAGATACGGCAAGCCTGACCGATTTGCAACAAGCACTTCCTACTGACACCTACCTCATTGAGTACTTTGTTTCTGAGCGTTTTATCTATTTGTTTGCTATTGGCAAAAACGATTTTAAAGTTTTGCAAATTGACAAATCACCCGATTTTGAAGAAGACGTAAAAGACTATCTTTATTTTGGAATAGGCACTACGGGCGGCCCTTCGCAGACAACTATGAGGGAATATCGGGAGTTTGCCCACCAACTTTATCAAACCCTGCTTGAACCGCTGTTTGAGGCGATGCCAATTCCCGAAAACAGCCATTTAATCATTATTCCCGATGGCATTTTGCATAGCCTGCCCTTTGAAACGCTGTTGACACATGCCGGACCGCCCAATACGGATTACCCGGTCTTGCCCTATTTGTTGTTGGATTACCAAGTCAGCTATCACCTTTCCGCCACCTTGTGGCTGCATCAAGAACGCAAAAAACAAAACAAGGTATCTTCCAACTTAAAAGGTTTTTTGGGTTTAGCCCCTGTTTATAGTGTCAACGAAAGTGTCAAACATCATAGAACTGTCGAGGAAGTACTTGCCGATATTGAAAACCGGCACCACCTCTCCCAAACAGATGGAGCCGTAAACCCTGCCGACAATCAATTTAATCATTCAGATTGGAAAACGCTTCCTTTTTCTGAAATTGAAGTGCGGGTTATCGAAGACTTATTTGCTGCAAAAGGATTGACCGCTAAAACATATTTGCACCAAGCAGCTACGGCAAGCAATTTTAAAACAGCGGCACAACATTACCAATACCTGCACATTGCCGCACACGGCGATTTTAACGAAGCGCATCCCGAATTGACCGCTATTATCTTTTCGCCCGATGAAGCGACAAATTCAGACCCCCTTTTTTATATGTCTGATGCCTATAACCTGCAACTTAACGCCGATTTGGTGGTCTTGAGTTGTTGCGATAGCGGCGTTGGTAAAGAGGTAACCGGCGAAGGGGTCATGGCTATGAACCGTGGGTTTTTGTATGCCGGTGCTCAAAACGTGATTTACACACTCTTTAAAGTTGCCGACCAAGAAAGCAGTCAACTCACCCAATATCTGTTTACCCAAATCTTGCAAAACAAGCCCCCCCTTCAAGCCTTACGGCAGGCCAAATTGGAAATGATTAAAACAGGCTACCTGCCCGTTTATTGGAGCGGTTATGTGCTTTTGGGTAACTGATACAAAATGGTTCTCCATGCAATTTTTTCACAGAGTTACACAGATGTTTCACAGAAAAACTAAATAGTATCTATTTTTTGCATTTACAAGCCTGTTCATGCGGGTTTTATAGGGTTAGTCAATCGGTTTAGCTGACTAATTCATTTGGGTACAATTGACTTTATCCTGTTGATGTGAGGTAGGGATAACCCATGTTGCAGCACTTATCGGACGCTTCATTATAAACGAACACTTTGCCAACAATGAGTAGCCCCCATGCAATATTGCAAAGAGATTTTTCTTTGTTGCTTTCACCCTAAAGCAAGATTGCAAAGAGATTTTTCTTTGTTGCTTTCACACTAAAGCAATATTGCAAAGACATTTTTCTTTGTTGCATGCACCCCAAAGCAATATTGCAAAGACATTTTTCTTTGTTGCATTCACCCTAAAGCAATATTGCAAAGACATTTTTCTTTGTTGCATGCACCCCAATGCAATATTGCAAAGACATTTTTCTTTGTTGCTTTTACCCCCATGCAACATTGCAAAGAGATTTTTCTTTGTTGCTTTCACCCCCATGCAATATTGCAAAGAGATTTTTCTTTGTTGCATTCACCCTAAAGCAATATTGCAAAGACATTTTTCTTTGTTGCATGCACCCCAATGCAAGATTGCAAAGAGATTTTTCTTTGTTGCTTTCTGCTGTTTTAACTTTCATACAATACTAACCATATTAGGTCGCCAAATATTTTTAGCAAAAAAATTTAACTCTTTAGCATTTGCTCTAAATTCGCTACAATCCTTTAAATTAAGGCGTTTAAATCTTAAACACTTTTTGATGGATTTAAAAAGACGGATCTTTGCAAAATATTTTAGCTTACAATTGAACTAACTAATCTTTTTGGTGTTTAACTAATAATTGAGGCGAAGATGAGAAAATGCTCTCCTGCAAACCTCAATAAAAAAATATTCTTTCCTAACCCAAAAAGTTTTAATTGCTATGTCGAGATTTAAAATTAAATTAGACTTTACAAGATTGGGAGATGCCGGCTTAATTGTCTTTTGCCTCCGGATTATATCCGGATTAACCGACAGCCTCTATTTCCTAACAACGTCCCCGACGCTTTTACAAATTATCGCGCTAAAAGATGCATTTGTTCAAGCCGTAACTAACGCTGCCTTCGGCGGCCCTGCCTTAAAAATTATAAGAGATCAGAAAAAGGTATCCCTTTTAGAAGGTTTGCGTCTGTTGGCAAGCAATATTGAAGATACCGGCGGTAACGACCCCGCGAAATTAGCCGATACAGGGTTTGATATTTATGGCGGTCTCCGCAGTTTGTGGCCTATTCCCGGCAAAGCCGAAAACCTTCGCTTATTTTACGGTAATTTAAGCGGAACGGTTATTGTCAGAGTAAACAGAGCAAACTTTACCTTGATGTATGAATGTCGCTATACACTGGGTGATTTTGGTGAAAATGCTGAATGGATTACCATTCCGAAATCAACAAAAACTAAAATGATGATTACCGGAATTCCACTTGGCAGAAGCATTTGGGTACAAGTACGTTGTGTCAACGGAAAAGGTGAAGGCGATTGGAGCGACCCCTCACAATTGATATTCATCCACTAAAAGCGTGATTTAGTAACCTGAAAACAGCCCACCTCCAGCATTTTGGCGGGTGGGTTTTTTTATGGTTAGTTGCGCCTTACGTTAACTCCGATACTTGTATTGGGAGAAAATATTAAATATGGCGATACAAGTATCAACACTACCGTAGTATTGAAAAATATGTATCTTGTGGTAGGAAAGGTGTATAAATCAATTACCACTGATAAAACCGCTGAATATGAATAAGGTAATCTTTGTTATCACGCTTTTAATACTTGGCATTGGACTACAAGGGCAAAGTTTACAATTCACTTATTTCAACAAAACATACGGAGGCAATGACACTATAAACATATTGGCACAAGTGGTGCAGCCAGTAGGAGAAATGTACTATGTATTAGGAAGTTATACATTGTCAACTCATCGAGCATTTTACGTACAGCTAATTGACAATATAGGTGAGGTGAAATGGATTAAAGAATTTGAAATTGGTGAAGTTGGTAGTATAGCTAATCTTGGAGTAATAGAATGGGGGGCTTTGGCTTTAAGAGAAGTCACTGGATTAGCTGTAACTTATCGCAAACTGGATGATATTTGCTTAACTAAACTAAACTACGAAGGCAATGTGATTTTTAGCCAAACATACGGTCAAATTGGTAAGCAAACTCCTCAACAAATAATACACACCAATGACGGTGGTTACATTATTGCAGGCAGAGAGTTAGTTGTTACTAATGACACCATAAAAGCCTACGCCCTCAAAATTGACAGCGAGGGCAACTTTGAATGGGACAAACGCTATCTGATGGGCAATGATGCCCGTTTTTTCACCGTACAACACACCCCATGGGATGGCGGTTATATCTTTGGTGGCATGGGCTATTCCACTTCCACCGGTTATGATATGTTTGTGGTCAAAACCACTGCCAACGGCGACACCCTCTGGACGAAAAGGTATGGGGGGGATGAGAATGATTGTGCTACTTTCGCTATTCCTATAACAACCTATCAAGAATGGTTGAATGGTGCAGCTATTGAATATTTATTGTCTTCCTGTATATATGAGGGGGGAGTTAGAAAATTATACTTAGCTAAGATTGATAATGTTGGGAACATAATTTGGCAAAAGAAGCATACTTTCCTACAAGGTATTAGCGGCTTACAAGTTCTGCCGGTGATTAAGCCTGATAAGAGTTTCATTAGTAGTGGCTACTATCGCCCCGATGGGTTCACACCTCAGCCTTTTATAGCTACTTTCCAAGAGGACGGCACTTTAAAATGGTTTAAAACACCATACTTAAATCCTGAAAAACAAACCTATTTTCGAGACATCCAACCCACCCCCGATGACGGCTATGTTTTAGCAGGCTATCAATATTACGACCCACAAACCGCATGGGTATTTAAAATAGACAGCCTTGGCAATACATGCAGCTATGTAGGATGCGATAGTACGGTAGTGGTAGAAGTGCTACCCGGCATCTCTTCCAATTCAAACCCGGAGATAGCGGCAATGGTCTATCCCGTTCCCGCCTCTACCCACCTCAATATCCGCTACCAAATACCCGCCACCGTTTTACCCTCCGGCGGTGCAGTATGGCGTTTGTACGATGCCCTTGGCAGGCAGGTAGCAGAGGTAACATTGCTGGGCAGTTCTGGTGTAGAACAAGTATCGGTAGAATACCTGCCGGCGGGTATCTACTACTATCGAGTAGTGTTTCCTATAACGGGGCAGGGGGTAGTGAGCGGGAAGGTTGTTATTAGTGATTAACGGTTAACGGTTAGTGAGCCTGTCGAACTAAAGTGGTTAGTTGCACTCTATGGTAGCCCCGATACTTGTATCAGAGGAGGTAGTTTAGGTGATACCGGTATCACCACAGCACAATAATATTGCGGTAAAAACTAACAAGGACTAACCACCTGTTCGGTAGGTGCGACTTGTTCCGAAAATTTGGGACAGTCGCATTTGCGTCTTTTCATAGCGGCACAACTGCTCAAAAGGCTGCAAAGTAGAATAGCGACTATGGTGATGCGTATTGTTTTCATGTTTTATGTTTTTATGAATTAGGTGATTTGTTTGCCAATCAATATGGAAACATAACAGTTCAATTTTGCTGTTCGATTGTCATATCGGTGTTGGAGGTGTTTTGCGAAAACACGGGACATTCTTTGCATCTCGATTTTTTCATAGAACTACATGCAGTTAGACTCAGCCCCCAAACGGTTACTGCGCAAAGAAATAGCCAAAATCGAAAGTTATGTTTTAAATTCATTTTTTTGAAGTAATATGTTGATGAAATAGGATCAAGCCGCTTATCTTTGAGCGATAGTAACGCAAAAAGAAGCGCGAAAATTGTTAATCGAATGGATAAATGCTGTCAAAACGATGTGCAAAGTTAGCTTTTTTGTTTTATCGGTTAGAGGCTATTGCCCAATAGCTTGCTAATAGATTGGTTCATCATCTTATTGTTATCAACAAACAAACGCACCATTGGCAAACAATACCCCTACCATATTGGTTGCTCCGCTCAATTGGGGATTAGGTCATGCTACACGGTGTGTGCCCATCATATCGGAGTTGTTGTCCCAAAACGTTCGGGTATTATTGGCCGGAGATGGTCGTTCTTTGACCTTGTTGCATCGCGAGTTTCCTAATCTGCCCGTCTTGCAACTCCCCCCTTACGATATAGTATATCCCGATGCAGCCGGTAGTATGACCTTGATCATGGCCGCACAAGTGCCCAAAATATTGTATCAAATACGGCGCGAACACCTTGTGCTGCAACAGTTGGCCAAACAATATGCTGTGGATGCGGTGATTTCCGATAACCGTTATGGTTGTTATCTGCCCGGCATGCCTTCGGTATTTATGACCCATCAAATATTTATTCAGACTCCACCCCTCCTCCAACTCTTGTCGCCGGTGTTACTTCACTTAAATCAATTTTTCATTCACCGCTTTAACTATTGCTGGATACCGGATATGCCGCATCCCACAAACAACCTAAGCGGTAACTTGGCACACACAAAACCGCTGCCGTCATCCCGATACCGATTTATCGGGCCGCTATCCCGCATGAAAGTTGATTTGCCTCAAATTCCGGCTGCTCCGTTCTACAAAGCCTCGGTTGTGTTGTCGGGTCTCGAACCACAGCGGTCTTATTTTGAAAAGCTGGTATTGCAACAAGCGGAGGGTTTAGATTTTCCGATAGCCCTTGTCAGGGGAATTACCGAAACCGGCAACAACAAGGAAACGGGGAATGTGCATCTGTTTGACCATTTGACTACTACTGAACTCAACCGGTTACTGTTAAATTCTGAAGTGGTCGTTGCCCGTTCGGGATACAGCACTATCATGGACTTGGCGGCACTTGGCAAGAAAGCAGCATTGGTGCCCACACCCGGACAAACAGAGCAAGAATATCTGGCGGACAAATTTATGCGACAGGGCATTTTTTATAGCGTGGCACAGCCGCAGTTTCAATTGAAGGATGCCATCCATCAGGCTGCCGAATACAACGGAATATTGCTAAACGACCCCCAACTGATGCCACAGGCGGTTAAAGATTTCATCGGGCAAGTTGCAGAGAAGAAACTTACAAGAGTTTAGCGGTCGCTTCCACTTCCTCTTTAAACTGCACTACGGCGTTATATTCTTGTTCAAATTCATTGTAGTAGCGCAGTTTTTGTTGTTTCGAGAGGGACAATAGTTTTTCCAGTTCATCCAAGAGCATAAAGACGGAGTCTCCTATTTCCGGTCGGTTAAAATAAAGTCTGCCGGTGCGCCGGATAAGGAAATCGGACAAACTGGTTACCATTTCGTGTTGCACGCAGTAATGCAACTCTGCCAAAAGCAGTCTATCGGAAAGGTTGGAGGTTTTGGATGCCGGTAGTTTTACCAAGATGTCTAATAGAACAGGGGCATTAGAGCCATACAACCCAACCCAATAGGCAATTTGGGCTTGGGAAATGCCGAGTGGTGCCTGCTCTTGCGCCAATTGTTCGATGTAGCCGGGGATATCATCGGGTTGTTCAAAATGACCGCCCGATAGGGTGATGGCGTTGGTGATACCGTTTTTAATACTCCGTCCTTCGGTTTTATACAATTCTTTGACCACGACATCAACAGTGCGCTCGGCCATTTTTCTAAATCCGGTGAGTTTACCGCCTGCAATGGAGATAAGCCCGTTTTGGGTGAAAAAGATTTCATCCTTTCGGGACAGGTCTGATGGGGCTTTACCGTCTTCGTGAATGAGTGGTCGCAGCCCTGCCCATGTTGATTCAACATCATCGAGGGTAAGATGTGCATCGGGAAACATAAAGTTGGCCGCCTCTAAGATGTAATTGACCTCCTGTTTGTTTGCCTGTGGCCGGGCAATATCTCCTTTATAGTTGGTGTCGGTTGTGCCGATATAAGTGGTATTGCCGCGGGGAATGGCAAAAACCATGCGTTTGTCGCTCAGTGCATCAAAATAAACCGCTTGTTGCAATGGCAGGCGGTTGTAAGGAACCACGATATGCACCCCTTTGGTCAGGTGCAGGCGTTTTCCGATAATGTGTTCATCTTTATCTCTCAGCCCATCTACCCAAGGCCCTGTGGCATTCACGACTTGTTTGGCAAAGACGGTAAATGCTTGGTGATGTAGGTGGTCAATAGCTTTTACCCCACTGATTTTGCCATCGGTGTGATAGGTAAAACCTAATACCTCTGTATAATTGAGGCAAGTGGCACCAAACTTGTTGGCTGTTTTGAGTACCTCTATGGTCAGCCGCGCATCGTCTGTTTGGTACTCATAGTAAAGCCCGCTGCCCAATAACTCATTTTCATTTAAAAGTGGTTCTAAAGCGAGCGTTTCCGTTTTGTTGTGCATACTTCGCCGTTCGCCTTTATCCACCCCAGCCAACCAATCATACATGTATAACCCAAACGAAGTGGCGGTTACACCCAAAGAGCCGTTTTCAATAATGGGCAATAGCATCTTTTTGGGCCTGACAATATGGGGTGCTTTTTGATAGAGTAAAGCGCGCTCTTGGCCGACTTCCCGTACCAATCCCACTTCCAATTGTTTTAGATAGCGCAAGCCCCCATGAATCAGTTTGGTAGAACGGCTGCTAGTGCCCGCAGCAAAATCCTGCATGTCGAGCAGCAAAATAGAAAGCCCGCGCGAAGCGGCATCCAAAGCGAT
Source organism: uncultured Bacteroidota bacterium (assembly GCA_937907475.1). Lineage (GTDB taxonomy): Bacteria > Bacteroidota > Bacteroidia > Chitinophagales > UBA2359 > UBA2359. Next base: position 47,680 of record CALCIK010000140.1, read on the forward strand.
GCCGGCACCGGTGATACCTCCACCGATGACGATGAGGTCGTAATGCGTATTTTGTATGGCGGCAATGCTTTCAAGGCGGTTGATTGCCGAAAAAGAGCGGGTAAGTTCCATAAACTTTGGAGCAATATCAGAGGCAAAGGTCGGATGGTTAAAGGTGCATTTGACCCTCACCTTTGGACTGACCGGTTTTTTAAATTCTATTTTGTAATCCCCAATCGTTCCTTTACCAAAGGTAAGAGGTTCAAGGTCGAATCGGCATAAAGCAGGGCGGCGGCATCGTAAATAAACGTATAGCCGTTTTCTTTTCCGATTTGTTTGACGATTGAATCGGCTTTGTTCAGAATGGGGGCATATAGCTTGTCTTTTTCGTTGGCTATTTCACTTTCTGCCCTCATTTGCATGTTTTGAATTTGCTCTTCCAAATCGGCCAGTTCTTTACCGTATTTTTCCATTTCGACAGGGGGAATATCCGCTTGTTTCGATTGCAATTCCTTAGCGCGGTTTTGGTATCTGTCCACCAAACTTTTAAAGGCGGCTTCCTTCTTTTTGGTATAAGCAGCTACTTTTTTATCAGCTTCGTCCGTTTCGGGCATGATTGACAGTAATTGCAAAGAATTGAGGTAGCCATATTTTACCCCTGACGGTGGAGGCACACCGTTGTTATGGTTGTCGGATTGGATGGTTTCAGTAGTATCGGCACGGTCAGTAGTTTCGGTAGCGGGTGCTTTTGGCCTGCAGGAGGCGAACAATGAAACAATCAAGACGATGGAGCATAGCGCAAAAAATGATTTCATTAAAAAGTCTTTATTATTTAAAATATAGGAAATTGTTGCAAAAATAGGTAAAAAAATGAAGCAGTAAGTACTATCGGTGCTCAGCGGGTAAGGCTGCAGGTCTGTATGTTCCTGTTATGCTCTATGAGCAATACACTCATACCGGAAGTTTGCGGGTTATTTTCGGAAAAGCCAAGGAGCAGGATTTAATTTGTTATTGCTTTCCCATACTTCGAGATGTACGACCGCTTCGTTTTCGTCTGTATTAAAGTAAACCGTGCCAATGCTTTGTTTGGTTTTTACCATATCCCCTTTGTTCACAGTCGGCTCGTTCATGTTGGTATAAACGGTAAAGTAGTTGCCATGTTTAATGATGACCGCCCACTGAAAAGTGGGATTGAACAAAATATTGGACACTTTGCCATCAAAGACCGCTCGCACATTGGCGTTGGGTTCGGTACTGATATCAATGCCGTTGTTGGTGGTGGTGATGTTTTTGAGTACAGGGTGTGGGTTGTTGCCAAAATTGGCGGTTATCACTCCCTTTTCCACCGGCCAGGGCAGTTTCCCTTTATTTTGAGCAAAGTTTTCCGACAATTTCAGCGATTCGGGGCTTGTGTCTAACGCTTTTGGTTTATCGGCAGAGGTGCTTTTGGTGTTTGTAGCCGTTGCTTTGGCAATCAAATCTTTAATTTGTTTATTCAGTTGGTCAAGAGCAGTCTGCTTTTCCCACAGTTTTTGCTCCATCTGTTTTTCCTTGGTTTTTAAGGTTTTTAATATCTGGTCCTTGTTCGTTTTTTCAGCTTCTAAGGTTTCGCGCTCTTTTTGGCGATTGCCGAGCAAGTGACTTTGTTCGTCTTTTTCTTGTTGCAAGTCAATCAGCTTGGATTTTAAGCTTTCGTTGGTACTGTAAATATTAAGGACTTGGTTTTTGCGGTATTGCCTGTAATAATCCAAATACTTCATGCGCCGGTAGGCATCGTTAACGTTTTTTGCCGAAAAAAGAAACAGCAGTTTGTTGTAGTCACTGCGGTTGATATAAGCGTTACGAGCCGATTTGGCATAATCTTCCTGCAATTCTTCCAAGGCAATCCCCAAAGAGTCTATTTGAAATTCTATGTCGGCAATACGATTATCAAGCAGGTCAATATGCTCGGCGAGGTTTGAAATAATTTGATTCCGGTTGTTGATTTTTTTCTCGACCAGAATAAGTTCATTTAAGGAGGCATTCCTTTCGGAGCGGGTGGTACGGAGAATGTCCTTGGTATTGTTCATGTCTTCGTAAAGGGCTTTGCGTTTATTTTGCAATTCAATTCTTGAAGACTTTGAAGCTTTTTGGGCAAACAGGGGATTCGTGCCATATAAGCACAAAAAAGCCAACAGCATAGCGAAGGCTTTAGGAAACATCAGAGAAGGTATTTTACCGTATAATTTCATAGTTGTCGCCTACCGAAAAGGGAAATTCAAGAGGTTCGTTTACCTTAATTTTGGACATCTCAATCTTTGCCGTATAGGTATCTGTTGCATCCATTTTAACGGTTCGTTTATGGGCAAAGGGCTTGTTACTAATGGGCAGATAATTGCTCAAATCTACTGATAAGTTTCGGTGGTTGATAGAGTCCGTAACCATTAATCTGGTAATCGTATAATTCAGCGGCTCTACAAATACCGCATAGTGAAGATTGTCGGTTTGGTCTGAAAGGCAAAATCCGCCTTCGGGCAAGTTGGTGATTTGTGGGGTTTCGGACGAAGCGGGCAGTTTATTGCCCAATATGATGCGTTGCATCGTGTTAAAATCGAGCGGATAGCCGACTAGTGTTTCTAAATACCTGATGCTTTTGACATAATATTTCTTGTTGAATTTGTCCATCATTTTTATCGAGTCGGGGGTAATCAACACGCGGGCAACTTCTATTTTGATGCCCAAGTTGGCGTAAGCCGACATCCAAAGCAAGGAGTCTTTTTTCAACCTGATGTCTGCACCGAATGATTGTTTTTGGTTTCCTTGGGTTGCCTCTATCTGGGCTTTAGCGTTAAACCAATCTGCTTGCAACTCGTTGACAATCAATTTGTTTACTAAAGCAAAGGCGGCTGAATTTTCGGGAACAACGGTTTTTGTGCGGGTTATTTTTTTTGCCGAAGAGCAAGCCGGTAACAGGGTGATGAAAACCAATAGCAGCAGGGCAGGGAGGATAGGGTATTTCATAAGGTTTTGGTTGGTAAACACTTGCCGCAAAAAGTAGGCATAGACATTAGACTGTATTTGTGGCAAAAAGTTTTAAAACGTTTCCCGCTTGCTTATTCGTATAATTTCCGGTCATTGATTTTTTTGTTCAGCAGATCCGATTTGTTGCCGCTATCTTTTGACTTTTTCCATTGCTCAATGGCTTTATCGGTTTCGTTGAGTTGAAAGAGTATGTCGCCATAGTGTTCTAAAAGGGTAGCATTGGGTGTGCCACCGTTGGTGATTGCTTTTTCAATCCATTTTTTGGCTTCGGCATAGTTTTTTTGCTTGAATAGCACCCATGCGTAGGTGTCTTCAAAAGAACTGTTGTTAGGCTCCATTTTGTTAGACTTTTCCGACATTTCGGCGGCTTTGTCCAAATGTTCGCCCCTCAAAGAAAGGAAATAGCTGTAATTGTTCAGAATCAACGCATCGTCCGGCATTAATCGAAGGGCTTTATCAAAACTGCTGTCTGATTTGTCGTACTCTTTGGTTTCGTTGTAAACCGAGCCGAGCAAGGAGTACATTTGTGCGGTGAGTTGGTTATCGGTTACACTGATAAGGGTGCCCTGTTTGAGCGACTTAACCGCTTTCTCGTAATTTTTAACTTGCTGATTGGCAATGCCGTTAAAATAATAGGGATGCGGTTGATTGGGAAACAGTTCGATTACTTCGTTGCTAAGTTGGGCGAGTTGGGAAAAATTTTGGAGTTCGTAGGTAATCAAAAGCATTTGATACCAAACCTCAAAACTACTGCCGTCTAATTTAGAGGCTTCGGTAAATTGCGCTAAGGCTTCTTCTTTCCGGTCGTAGGTGTACAATAAATCTCCGTAGAGAATATGTGCCAAAGGGTCGCTTTCGTGTATTTTCACCACGAGTTCTACCATTTCAAAGGTACGTGCTTTGCTGCCGAGGTCGGTAGCTTTGCTCTCCACCATCGGGCTTAACCTTTGTGCTTTGCTATTGATGGGAAGTTCGGGGCTTGCTAAGGCTTTTTTGAGGTATTCATAAAACTTCGGTTCATCGTTCAGGGAGTAGTAATAATCGGCAAGTGCTAAGTTGGCATAAGGATTATCGGGCGAAATTTGGAGCAGTTTGTTGTAAACTTCCAAGGCTTTATCGGGCATGTTATTGGCCTGAAAAAGTTCACCAAGGGTGAGTTGGTAGCGCGCATCGTTGGGGAATGAATCGCATAGTTTTTGCAGTTCGGCCACTGCTTTGTCGAATTGTCCGATGCGAATATAGAGTTTTTGCTTTTGAATACTGATGTCTTCAATCGTGCCGATTTTTTGTTCCAAAGCATCATAGACTTTGATGGCTTCGGCATACTTGCCGGCTTGAATGAGCATATATGCCCAGTCAAAATAATAGTCGTATTCTGCGGGGAATTTTTGCGTGAGTGTTTCAAACACTTTGGCCGATTCGTCAAAACGGGAGTTGATTGACAATGCTTCGGCATACAGGGCTTGATACCATTTATTGTTGGGGTCGGTGGTGGCCGCTTTTTCGGCAAATATTAGGGTTTGCTCTTGGTCTTGATTTTCGTAATAAATACGCGCCAGTTCAAACATCGCCGCATCGTGCTTGGGATCTAGCAACAGGCATTGCTTGAATGCCTGCGTCGCCCCTTCGGTATTCCCTTTAATATTTGCACTCAATCCGTCAAAAAACAGTTTTTGCACTCTTTGCTGCGATTCTTCGGAGAGGCGATTTTTATTATCGTCCTTATCAGTTTTACCTTTTTTGTCTTTGTTCTTTTTATTTTGCGCTTGTGCAGTTTCGGAACTGCCGCCTAAGATAAAGAAGGCTGCCATAAACAGCAGATAAAAGCAAAAACGGTATGATTTGATGGATTTCATGTAAATGTGGTTAAGTGCCGATAATCATTGGGATAAAGGGCCGATAAGCTATCCGCCTTTGAATTTAATAAAACAGGATTGAAGCTATGGAGTTCAAAAATACGTAAAATATGATACGGCTATGGCAGGAACGGTTTACCCCAAGGGCTACCTCTTGACAGCCAACAATCCAATGCTTAAACGGTACCATTTTCAATAGTACGGCACTTTAAAAAATAGATGAAACGCTTCGGCGTGATATTTTATTAGTCAGTAGTAGAGTAATCGCCAATGCTCAAGTCGTCTAAATGTCCGCTAAGATGGACATGGTTGCCAATCATGGAGTTGGCAATGACTTTATTCTTAATAGTGGTATGGGTTTGGATGATGCTGTTTTTAATGACCGAATTTTCGATTTTTGACCCTTCGCCTATGGATACATGGGGGCCAACGACTGCATTGTTAATCTGCACATTGTTGCCAATAAAGCAGGGTTCAATAACACTGGCATTGTTAAATACGGCGGAGGGAGAGATTAGATCCTCGCCTTTTTGTTTTAATAACTCCAACACGCGTTGATTAGTATAGATGGTTGCACTTTTGTTGCCACAGTCGAGCCATTCTTCAACCGAAGCGATACCAAACTGCGTGCCTTTTTGCTTCATGTTTTCCAATGCCGAGGTGAGTTGATACTCGCCCTTGTCTTTTATATCGTTGTCAATGATGTATTGGAGTTCGTTTCTCAGGTATTGCCCGTCTTTGAAGTAGTAAATGCCGATGATGGCAAGGTCGGATACAAACGTGCTGGGTTTTTCCACAAACTCGGTAATCACATTTTGGGCATTCATTTTTACGACTCCAAATCTCGAAGGGTCGTCCACTCGATGTGTCCAGATAATACCATCGGCGGCCGTATCAATTTTTATATTCGCCTTAAAAAGGGTGTCGGCAAAAGCAACAATGATATTTTTGTTCATCACGCTTTGGGCACAAAGGATGGCATGTGCGGTTCCAAGCGGCTTGTCCTGGTAAAAGATGTGACCTTTTGCGCCGGCGCGAGTGGCAACATCTAAGAGTTCGTTTTCTACATCCGTACCAAAGTCGCCGACTACAAAAGCGATGTTTTCTACGGTTTCGCTACACATTTCGACAATGTCTTCCACCAATCGCTGTACCATCGGTTTACCGGCTACGGGAATGAGTGGTTTTGGAATGGTGATGGTATGCGGTCGCAAGCGAGTGCCTCTGCCTGCCATGGGTATAATTATATTCATAGTACTGATTTTAAAAGTTGGTTTTGATGGATAACTTGGTTATTTAAAAATGGATGGTGTTGGTGTTTATAGAAACTTAAGGCGATGGATGCCTTTATGTTTTACCGTTTTTCAGCCTCCGGTACTGCCGAAGCCGCCTTCGCCGCGATGCGTGTTATTTAAGTTGTCCACCATTTCCCACTGCACTTGTTCGTGTTTGGCAATGACCATTTGCGCTATTCGGTCTCCGGGCAGAATGGTTTGGGCTTCTTGTGAAATGTTGGCTAAAATGACACCTATTTCCCCCCGGTAGTCGGCATCAATTGTAGCGGGTGCATTGGGCAGGATTAACCCTTTTTTGAGCGCATTCCCGCTGCGGGCACGCAGTTGTGCTTCGTATCCTTTCGGGAGTTCTATGTACAGTCCCGTAGGAATCAGTTTTCTTTCAAATGGTTGCAGCACGATGGCTTCGTCTATAAAGGCGTAGATGTCCATCCCTGCCGCATCGGCAGTAGCATAGCTGGGAAGGGGGTTATTGGAGCGATTTACAATTTTAACTTGCAAAGTCATGGGAACGAAATGATAGATGGTTTAGAGAATGGGGGTTGGTGCTGACTATGCTATCAATTCAATATCAAACTGCACTAAATCTACAAACTCCTGCACTCGCCCTTCAATATGTGTTTTGTTGAGGTGGAGTAATTGCTCTGCTCCAAATTTTTCAACACAAAACGAAGCCATTGCCGAGCCGTAAATGATAGCTCGTTTCAGGTTGTTAAAGTTGTGGTATTGCGATTTGGCCAAATAACCCATCAAACCACCGGCAAAGGTATCGCCCGCACCGGTTGGGTCAAACACGTCTTCGAGCGGAAGGGCGGGGGCAAAGAAGACTTTGTTTTCGTGAAACAGCAATGCCCCGTGTTCTCCTTTTTTAATCACCAGATACTTAGGTCCCATCGCCAAGATGGTTCGGGCACCTTTTACCAATGAATAATTACCCGATAACTGTCGCGCTTCTTCGTCGTTGATAATGAGCAAGTCAACGAGCGATATCGTTTTGCGAAGTTCATCCATTGCCGAATCCATCCAAAAATTCATCGTATCCATGGCGATGAGCTTGGGGCGTTTGTGCAAGCGTTCTATCACCTGTCTTTGTACGACCGGCATGAGGTTGCCCAACATCACATAGTCGGGGTTTTGGATACTGTCGGGAATGATGGGGTTAAAATCTGCCAATACGTTCAGTTCGGTGGCAAGGGTATCGCGGCTGTTCATGTCCATGTGATACTTACCAGACCAAAAAAAACTCTTTTCGTCCAGGCGTATTTGCAGCCCGTCTGTGTTGCAGCCTCTTTGCTGCATATCGTCAATAAAGGTTTGCGGGAAATCACCCCCTACTACGGAAACGATGCGAGTATCGGGACAAAAATAGGATGCAGCTAAACTAATATAGGTCGCTGCGCCGCCTATAATTTTATCGGTTTTACCAAACGGGGTTTCGATGGCATCGAAGGCCATCGAACCTACTACTAATAAACTCATAGAGGGCAGTGCTGATGTTAGGGAATGTATTTCCGAAAATTTGCGCAAATATGGCACTTTTATTTGAAAATAAGGCGGTTCGGGCGGCTAATAATAGAAGTGCCGGACAGTTTTTAAAAAACAAAAAAAATTTGAGCGATAAAGTTGGTGTGTTAAATAGAAGTGCTTACCTTTGCGAGCGCAAAAAAAACCACGCCTCCTTAGCTCAGTCGGTTAGAGCAACGGACTGTTAATCCGTGTGTCCTAGGTTCAAGTCCTAGAGGGGGCGCAACCATAAAAAGCCTTGCAGTCATTACTTTGCAAGGCTTTTTTATTTTACCCTGTCTCAACGCCTTCCTTTTACCCCTCTTACCAAATCGCTTGTGCAAGAAAACAGCCGCGTTCAAAGTAAGCTTTCGCTGGGTACTATCTTTTTTACCGTATTCCTCGATTTGGTTGGGGTGGGCATTGTCCTGCCGGTTACCGTGCCGTTATTGCTCAATCCTTCCACGGGCGTATTGCCGTTTGAATACAGCGAATCCCTCCGAACCATCCTACTCGGGTTTCTGATTGCCGCTTATCCCATTGCTTCTTTTTTTGGCGGCCCTATTTTGGGAGCTTTGGCAGACAAGTACGGCAGAAAGCGTTTGTTGCTGCTGTCGTTAGTAGGTTCTTTGATTGGTTATTTAATCTTTGCTATCGGCATCTATCAGCAAAGTATCTACCTGCTGTTTTTAAGTCGCTTGATTGACGGGTTTTCGGGAGGCAATATCACGATTGTTCAGGCAGCTATTGCCGACATCAGCGACGATACTTCGAAAGCCAAAAACTTTGGATTGATTGGGTTGGCTTTCGGAGTGGGGTTTGTGATAGGGCCGTTTCTGGGCGGTAAATTGTCCGACCCCACCCTTGTGAGTTGGTTCAATTACGATACCCCGTTTTTGTTTGCAGCCTTTTTGTGTTTGGTGAATATCGGGTTGGTGGTTCGCAATTTTTCAGAAACGCTCCAAAAGCCCATCCACCGTTCCATCAATGTGTTGACAGGCATCTACAATCTGAAACAGGCATTTTTAGATGCGCGGATACGGGCTTTGTTTTCGGCGGTTTTTTTCTACAGTTTGGGATTCAGTTTTTTCACCCAGTTCTTTCAGGTGTATTTGGTCAAACGCTTCGACTATACACAATCCGATATTGGAAATTACTTCGCTTATATCGGCCTCTGTATTGCCTTTGTACAAGGTGTCGTGGTGCGGTGGTTGGCCGTTCGGTACAAGTCGCAGCAAATACTTCGCTATAGTTTACCCGGTTTATCGGTTGCTTTGTTTTGCATGTTGTTGCCCGAACAAGGATGGCAACTGTATTTGGTATCGCCGTTTATCGCTTTGTTTCAGGGGTCATCGGCACCCAATACCACTTCGTTGGTATCGCAAAACGCACCTGCGGGCGAGCAGGGTAAAATGTTGGGCATCAACCAATCGGTGCTTTCCGTAGGATTGGCCGTTCCGCCCATTCTCGCAGGTTTTTTCGATTCGATTGACGTGCGGTTGCCCATCACCGCTGCTTCCCTAAGTGTCCTAATCGGTTGGTTGCTCATGCTTAGGTTTTTGAAAAAGTAGGTCGGGGTAGTTTCCTATTCACAATTCACCACTAATCACTAATAATTACCTTCCCACTCGCCACTGTTTGCCCCGATATGGGAAGCACTACCCGATAGTAGTAAATACCCGCCGGCAGGTGTTCTACCGATACTTGTTCTATTCCTGAACTGCCCAGCAACGACTCCTCTGCTACTTGCCTGCCGAGAGCATCGTACAAACGCCATACTGCACCGCCGGAGGGTAAAACGGTGGCGGGTATTTGGTAGCGGATATTGAGGTGGGTAGAGGCGGGAACGGGATATACCATTGCTGATACTTCAGAGTTTGAATGGAAGGGTATGCCGGGCAGCACTTCTACAACTACTGTACTATCGCAACCTATATAGCTACAAGTATTGCCAAGACTGTCTATCTTTAAAACCCATGCCGTTTGTGGGTCGTTGTATTGATAGCCTGCTAATACGTAGCCGCCATCGGGGGTGGGTTGGAGGTCTTTGATATATACTTGTTTTGCTGGATTTAGTGTAGGAGTTACGACCCATTCTACATTGCCGTTTTCATTAAATGAGGCTATGAAAGGTTGAGGTGTAAAATCCGGACGATAATAACCGCTACTGATAAAACCTTTATTGTTTTTTAAAAACGGTAAAACTTGTAAGCCACTAATGCCGGGAAGAAAAGTATGTTTTCTTTGCCAAATCACACTACCCATACTATTCAGTTTTGACAGATACAATTTTCTATTACCGCTCTCATAAATACAGGAAGACAATAAGTATTCAACCTCAGAACCATTCAACCATTCATCATAAGTAGTTAATGGCAAAACAAATGCTCCACAATCATCTTCATTGCCACCATACCGTTTTGTCCAAAGTGTATCACCATTAGCAGTGGTTTTGACCACAAACATATCGTAGCCGGTTGTCGTGGAGTAGCCCCATCCTCCTAAAATGTAACCTCCATCCCAAGGAGTTTGTTGGATACTAAATGCTCTTGAATCATGCTCTAACATATATGTTTTTGACCACTCACAATTGCCATTGGAATCTGTTTTTATCAAAACAAAGCGAGCAGTATCTTGTACATATCTATATCCAACCATTGCAAATCCATTATCAGAAGTTTGAATTATTGCTCGTGTAAACTGTGAGTATTCATTGGGATATGACTGATGCCAGATGGTATCACCACTTGAATTAAACTTAAATAAATGAGGTATAAGTTTTAGAACAGGATTGTAAGTAATTTCTGCTATAGTACAAACGAAATTTCCATCTGAAGTAGGTTTAACAAAACTGCCATCTTCTACTACACCCCATTCAACACCTGTCACTAAATTCTTAAAAGTTAATTCATTGCCTTGCTCATCAATATTCATTACAAATATTGAATGTTCTACGTTTTGAGTACCATAGCTACCTATAACTATATAGCCACCAGAAACAGGTTGAACTACTTGTGCAAGCATATTAGAAGTGTCTCCACCAAAAACTTTATTGAAATAAGTAAATTGGTTTTGAGATATCACCTCAAAAGAGCATAAACATGCAAGCAGTATTATTGAAAGAATTTTCATAAATAAGTGATCTCGTATTAAAATTGGGTTTGTCTTTTGGAATCAGACAAACCCAATATAATAATTTACTATTTAACAACTACTAATTTTTGGACAGAACCGTTACCTTCCAAACGACAAAAGTAAATGCCATTATTTAACAGGCCTATGTCAATATTTGTCTGTAATCTTGCAATTGGAACAGAAACACTTATCGCTACTTTTCCACTACAATCATAAATAAATAAGCGACAATTCCGCTCTAATGGTTGTACAAACTTGCAAACTATTGAAGAAGCAGCGGGATTAGGTATAATTTGGAAATTATTTTTATTTTTTTGGGTTGTTAATAATTTTAAATTAACGGGTTGCCCATGTCGGATATACTCTATGTTTCTGTAATTAGCTAATACACTTTCAGCCAATTTATTAAATGGCGAATTGCTATTCTCTGCAATTGAGTTCATTGTACTTAATGATACATCAGATTTACCACTTCCTTCTATACCGCCTTCAATAATGGCTTGATAGAGTGCTATAAACTCTGCATTTTCCGGTGTATTGGGTAAGTTTTGAAGTTCAGTCAGGGCTTGCTCATACAATCCCTCATCTACATAAGTACCTACTAACAGGCGAATTGCCCATTCTTTATCTAAACAGTGGAGGAGAAGGAACAAGCAAAATGTCTGAACCATGATTTGCAGGATTTTAGGATGGACTTGATTTATGCACCTTTCCTACCACAAGATACATAATATTTGATACTACGGTAGTGGGGATACTTGTATCGCCTAAACTATACTCCTCCTATACAAGTATCGGAGCCTACCGTAGGGGTTTAATTAAGAGGGCAACCACGAGGGTTGCCCCAACGGGGATTATCCTAGCACATTACCCTATTTAACCGAAACCATTTACCAAAATTGTTTGACAAGTTCTCCTATCGCGTTCAAGTTTTTGGCGTTTTGAGGGTCAATTGTTCCCTTGCAAGAACGCCTTATTCCCCTGCTAAGGAACAAAGTCCCTCTGCAAAGAAGTAAAACACCCCTGCAATAGAGTAAAGTCGCCCGTGTTTTTGAAAATACCCACTCTGCAAACGAATAAAGCCACCCCGTTTTATTAAAAAACGCCCCTGCAATGCGACATTGTCACCCTGTTTGGAGACAATTCACCCCTGCACGGGTTTTTGTTCCCTTTGTTTTTTGATAAAACGCCTCTGCAATGAAGCATTGTCAACCTGTTTTATCGAATTGTCAACCGACATGCGGGCTTTGTCAACCGTAAAAATTGTTGTCTTTACCCTGCCGGAAAAGCTGAAAACCATCAAGGAGGTTGTTTTTTGTGTAAAGGGGGGCAGGGTCAAAAAAATCGGCAAAAATTGAGCGTTGAGCAGGGATACTTAACCAAAACAAGACAACCTGACTATTGGGAATGGTTGAAGCCAAAATGGATAAGTGCCTAAACCTGTGATGAATCAAGACTGGTGAAGTGGGTGCGCCTGTCGAACAAAGGTTAGTGAGCCTGTTGAACCAAAATCGTTTTCATTCAATTTCGTTTTTAGTAAATTCGTATAGCATTGTGAAGTTATAGATTATACGGAATAAATTTATGGTATAATTCAGGAGTAGAAAATTTTTACCAAACTCAAAGTATCAAGATACATCGGAAAACAAAACGATGTACTTTTGCTTGGTTAACCTCTCCCGGTGCATACTTTTAATCCAATAGCGTGTATAGCAGACGGGGAGGGGTGTAGTTAAATTTTCTTAAACACTTATCAATCAGCAGGGCAATGATAACAGAGCAAACAAGTACGACCAACTTTAACTCAGAAGTACTGAAGGCTAAAGACTTTGCTACCGACCAAGAGGTGAGGTGGTGTCCGGGTTGCGGCGATTACTCCATCTTAAAACAAGTACAAACGGTGATAGCCGAGCTTGGCCTGAAACGCGAAGAGGTGGCGATTGTATCGGGCATCGGTTGTTCCTCGCGCTTTCCTTATTATATGGAAACCTACGGAATGCACTCCATTCATGGACGGGCAACTGCCGTAGCTTCCGGTTTGCGCATTGCCAATCCCAATTTGAGTGTGTGGGTTGTAACCGGCGATGGCGATGGATTGTCTATTGGCGGCAACCACCTCTTGCATATCCTTCGGCGCAATTTTGACCTGAACATCCTGTTGTTTAACAACCAAATATACGGGTTGACCAAAGGTCAGTACTCGCCCACTTCCGAGCAACACAAGGTTACCAAATCCACTCCATTGGGGTCTATTGACTATCCCATCAACCCTATTGCTTTTGCAATGGGGGCGAATGCTACTTTTATCGCCCGTGCGATGGACAGAGACCCCAAACACTTGCAGGAGATGGTCAAACGCAGTTATCACCACCGTGGGGCTTCGTTTTTGGAAATCTATCAAAACTGCAACATTTTTAACGATGGTGCTTTTGAAATCTTTACCGATAGCTCGACCAAAAAAGAGTCCACCCTATTTATGAATCAAGATCAGCCTTTAGTGTTTGGATTAGACAATGACAAAGGGATTGTGTTGGATGGCTACACCCCCCGCGTGGTAAGCCTTGCCAATGGCGCATTTAGCATCAACGATCTTTGGATTCACAATGAAACTGACTTGGTGAAAGCCCAAATTCTATCGCGCTTTTTTGACCTGCCTCAGCAACTGAGCGAAGAGGAGTTCCTGCCCCGTCCTTTCGGCGTTTTTTATGTAGAAAGCAGTCGCCCCACCTACGAAGAACTGCTGCAATACCAAATCCAACAAGCCATACAAAGCAAAGGACATGGTGATTTAGATGAACTGATTGCCGGAAAGGTTACTTGGCTGCACGAGTAGTATCGCCGATTGGGTGGAGCATCGTAAATTCACGAAGTTGGAAAGATGTTACACGCCTCTTTGCCGGTAAAAGCACCATTATCTTGGTTGTTTTCACCCACCCTCCTATCCTGTGTTTGCCATACTTTAATATAAGGCAGTCATTCCGTTAAAATAATCGGATAAAATCGGCTATATTAGCCCCTGCTTTGCCGGTTTGCATCGTTCGGTGCTTGATTGGGTGTGGCACTATTTTCTGTTATCGTTTATTTCTAACGGATGTCTATGAACCCTATCGGTTTTAAAAATATCAGTTCGCTGATTGTAAACAAGCACCTTGTTATAGTTCGCTATCTATTGGTGCTTATCTGCATTACGGTGATTTCTACTTTGCTGCCGAAGGAAAATTTTAACTACGATTTTGAGTTAAACATGCCTTGGAAGTACGATAACCTGTATGCCCCCTTTACCTTCACCATCAAAAAACTGCCCGATGAACTGCTGTTGGAGCAGCAACGAATGATTGACAGCATTGCCCCTTATTACAAGATTGAAGCAAAGGTGAAGGAAAAGGTATTGGAGCAATTTGAGACTTCATTGTTAGAACTCTATAATGTTAACGACAATCCCAATGCTACCAGCCTAAATCGAAAGGACTCGATATTGGCGGTAAAAACAGCCGACCGGTTGTTGGACTCTCTTTATAGAAAAGGCATTGCCGCCTTAGACGAAGAGCACAAGAAAAGTGGTAAGCCCGCCTTGAACACGATTAACCTATTGGTCAATAACACCGTAACCGTGCTCAACACCAACCAAGTGTTTACCAATATCACCGATGCCTGCCAATACATAGACAATTACATAAAGTCCGAGTTGCCCGAAAACCTGTGGGACATCATCGAACCGCTATGCAACAGCCTTCAACCCAATATTACCTTTGACCGTAGAACCACCCGCGAAATTACCGAAGAGGAACTGAAGAAGATAGCTAAAACAAAAGGCGTGGTTCAACAAAACGAGCTGATTATTGCCCAAGGAGCGTTGGTCAAAAACGAACAATACAGTAAGCTGCAATCTTTAAAAAATGCTTACGAAACACAGGGGACGGCTGTGGTAAGCACCTTTTTTTTCAATAAATATGCGGTGAATATCGGGCATTTTATTTTGGTGTTCGTTACTATATTGCTATTCACCGTATTCCTTCAAATTTTTGAACCTGCCACTTACTACAACTCCCGAAAGCTCACCTTTATTCTAATCTTTATTGCTGCTTTTATTTACCTCATCCGCATAGTGGTGGATATCAGGCAAATCGGGCAAACCAATTTCAGTCTGTACATGCTGCCCTATTGCATCGTGCCGATTGTGATGCGCAACTTTTTCGGCAACCGTACTGCCATGTATGTGCATATTATTATCGTGCTGCTGTCGGGCTTTATCGTGCCGATGGGCTTCGAGTTTTTGTTTCTGCACTTTATAGCCGGTTTAGCTGCCATCTTGGCCAACGAGCGCGCCTATTATTGGTCCGACTTTTTTAAATCAACGGCCTATATTTTTGCGACCTATTTGGCAGGTTTCATAGGCATATCGCTTATTCAGGAGGGTTCATGGGCAACTATTCCATGGGTAAACTTAGGGTGGTTAGTGGTCAACACCTTTTTCTGCTTATTGGCCTATCCGCTTATCCCCGCCTTTGAAAAACTGTTTGGGTTTGTGTCCAACATTACCCTTGCCGAATTGAGCGACTTAAACAAACCCCTGTTGCGCCGCCTTTCGCGCAAAGCACCCGGCACCTTTGCCCATTCCTTACAAGTAGCCAATTTGGCCGAAGCAGCCTCGTTAGAAATTGGTGCGCGACCGTTGTTGGCTAAGGTAGGCGCACTTTACCACGATATAGGGAAAACGCTTCGCCCCATTTATTTTACCGAAAACCAAACCACTGAAATTAACCCACACGACGATATTCCCTACATCGAAAGTGTCCGCATCATCAAAGAACACGTAACCCACGGAATAGAATTGGCAAAAAAAGAACGCCTGCCCAACGTCATTACCGATTTTATACGCACCCACCACGGCACCACCAGAGTAGAGTATTTTTACCAAAACTTCCGAAAAGATTTCCCGAACGAAGACATAGACGAGCCTTTCTTTAGGTACAAAGGACCGCTGCCTTACTCAAAAGAAACCGCTATCGTGATGATGGCCGATTCGGTCGAAGCTGCCTCCCGAAGTTTAAGCACCCCTAACGATGAGCAAATTAACCAACTCGTTGAACATATTATTGACAGCAAAATTCGCGACAATCAATTTGTGAACTGCGATATCAGTTTTAAAGACATATCGGCTATCAAAAAAGTCTTCAAAAAGCAGCTCCGCAGCATCTATCACATACGCATCAGCTACCCCGACATCATGGAACGGCAGGAAGTGTAAAAAAAGAAATTGGTTTATCCTCTATTTACCTTATGCTTGTTTTCTGCTTTTAATATTGTGTGCAGCCACTCAAAAACGGTTCAATTTGAATTTGTAGAAAATCATTTTAGATGTTTTTTAAAAAGAAGGTTCAAATTTGTAACAAAAAGCCTACTTTGGAAGTGATTTACTGATATTGCTTTCGGCAATGCCTGTAAATAAAATTATTGACTATTAAACGTTCGGCTATGATAGTTTTTCGCCTTTTATCGAGCTTTACTTTTGTTCTTTTATTCTTGCTATCCCAGCTTAGTTGGGCACAGATGTTTTCAACATTCAGCGGCTCGCAATTTGTTTATGGCGGTGGAAGGATAACCAATATTTTGAGCAGTACCAGCAACGTTAATCCTGCTTATTTAGGGGCGGCCACACAAACGGGCAGCACCTTGAATTTAATGCAGGTGGGGTTTAATTCTTACAGCAATAACTTGGGCAGGAGCGATGCCTTAAAATTCCTTTTCTCAAAAGACTCAATTGCCACCGACACCAAAAACGAAATCGCGCAAAACATCCTTCAAGGTGGTGGCGATTTCCGCCTCAATGGGGCCTTAAATATCAACTGGGTTTCGGGTTCATGGATAAAAGAGGGCTTTGGCGGGCTATCCATCAACTTGAGCGATTATATTGTTGGTAATATGCTCTTAGGTGAGGACTATGCTGCAACACTATTTACAGACGACCCAAACGGCACCACTCCCAACCCTAACACAAAAGACCTCAATGCGAATGTCCTCTATAATCATACCCGTGTACTGAGCCTTAGTTATGGACGTTCTGCCTATAAAAATGAGAAGATTAAAGTATTCCTTGGTGCCAGTTACCGTCATATTTGGGGCATCGGCCATTTTGATTCCAGCATAGCAGACTCTACCGGAAACGGCTACTCCTCTTTTTCCGAATTTTACAGCACTGTTGGCGATTTAACCATCGACTCGCTTTTTTCCAATAAATCCAGAAAATTATTTGATTCTTCCGGCGGCGGGCAGAGTTTTAGTGCCGGGGTAAATTTGCTATTTGACAATAAACTGAGTGTGGATTTTGCAGCCATTAATTTAGGACGAACCAGATGGAAAGACAATGTGATGCAGGCCAATGATGCAGCCGTACAACCGATAGATTCTACCCAAACGATTGACACCTACCAAGTGACAGAGGAGGTAAAGAGTTTTGCTAATTTGCTGCCGTTTCAAGCCGGGCAAAATTTTGCAACGCCCACCAATGCAGAAATAAGGCTCAACGTGGCCTACCGTTTTACAAAAGCCTTGTGTGTTTATACCGATTTGCTTTTCCCCACCAAAAATCAAAAACGCGAATATGGGTATAGTTCCGGCTATTTGGCGGGGGTAGATGTGGGCATTATTCCTCAGCAATTCCATTTCACCACCGGTGCTTATTACAATAAGACTTTCGGTTGGCGGATGCCGGCAGGTTTAGCCATTTCTATCGGCGATAAGTCTTTTTTAAGCATCACCACCGCCGATATTGTAACCATTCTGACCAAGAAAGTTAAGCCTATGGCCGCTTTGTCTATTTCGCTGATTGGGGTTAATTTCTAAGGAGTGCTTTTAGTTGAGTTGTTCATGACCTAACCGATGTCTGCCTTCCATACGCAGACATCGGTTTTTAATATCCCTACCGCACCACCGCCACCTTCCCCCTTGCCAACACTGCACCGCCGCCGTTGCCGCGAAAGATGCCGTTGTCAGTGTCCCCACTGCCGACACCACTTACCATATAGAAGTGCAATCCTCCCAATGAAGTATAAAGCAAGACGATGGATGCCGCTATTTACAACCCACCCAAATCAACATCTGCTATAAGCGTGGCACGAAAAAGGAATCTAAGACTATTGCAAAAAGCTGAAGCACTCATAACTCATAACTTATAACTTATAACTTATAACTCATAACTCCCCCAACTGCGTTTTATCAATTCTTGAGGTTAAACAAAATTCCGATTTCCGCACTGGCCGTTACGGGACGAAGCGGGCTGCCGAGAGCACTCATAATGCTGTTGTATTGATTGGCATTGGGCAGTAACATTCGTTGACCGCTTTTGGTAGGACTGTTGTTAATGTCGGTTATGCCCATTTGTGTGCGAACGGTTCCAAAAAGCAACAAACGATTACTCAGTTTAAAGGACGAGCCTATTGCTACCAACAATGCTGCTTGTAAAGATTTGAGGTTTAACAGTTGGTCTGCCTGAATGATTTCCCGATTGTTAATCACCAAATTGTCGTACAAACCATAATGGTTGTTGTAGCCGGTAAATGCCTCTCCTTCTATACTTCGCAAGGTGAAGGTATAGTTTTCAGGTTCTGTTCGCTCGTAGGAGTTGTAAGCGCTAAAGGTGCCCCCATAAGTATGTTTACCCGTAACATTCATGCCGAAAGCAAAGCCAACATCTGTAAACAAGGTTAATGCACTGGTCTTGGTAATATTGTAACGAATGAAAATGGGTAGGTTCATCGCACTTTGCCGGTACTCTTCGGTAAAATTGCTGATGCTGACGGTTCGGGTATAGTTTTCACCATCTTTGTCGGTCGCTTGGTAGCTTCCGGTATAAAAATCCAGACTAAGGCGGCGGAGTAGGCGGCTCGTGCCCAACCCTACTCCCCATTGCATACGCGATCCTATGCCAAGCAATAAGTAGGCATGAGCACCAAAACTAAAGGTAATGGATTGTTGCAAACCGCTGAGGTCTTCGTAAAACAGGGCACTCGATCCGCTTATATCGCCAATCATATTTCCTATGCCGGGCATGATTCCGGCTCCCAATTGTAATGGCGGGTTATCATCCTCTTTTTGTTTTGACTTGGGTGCTCTCATTTCCGCCAAGTTTACCGCAGCATCCTCCATGTTGCTGATAGCGGTAATGACCAATTTGTCTTTATCCTTGTCATACCCCAGCACAAAAAACAATTTCTTGGTTTGTTTGTCAATGGTTATTCCGTCTTTATTTGTACCGCTGAAGGTTTTGACGGCC
Source organism: uncultured Bacteroidota bacterium (assembly GCA_937907475.1). Taxonomy (GTDB): domain Bacteria; phylum Bacteroidota; class Bacteroidia; order Chitinophagales; family UBA2359; genus UBA2359. The sequence continues at coordinate 66,741 of CALCIK010000140.1, forward strand.
GATACCACATAGACCGAGTCGTAATTCAAGTCTTCGTGAACCCCACGGCGCAAGATGGTTGGTTTGCTCAAATCGGTGCGGAGGCCTTGCGGATACCATTCGCTCAATTCATCGGCATAAGCAACAAGAGCTTGCCGTTTACCAAAGTTGGGTGTGCCGGGCAATTCATTATATACCTTAGCGTTTTTGGCAAACAAAGCTGTAAAGCGTTGCCGAAAGACAGGCGAGAGGGTCTCGCCGTCTTCGGTAAAACCGGCATTATTACTGTACTCATTCAGCAACTTATTGATTTTGTATCCCAATTCATCATCGGACATCTTGGGGTTTTGCGCCAATACGAGTGTGGCAGATAATGAAAGAAATAAGTATATTAACAGACGGATGGGTTGTAGGAATTTCATAGTTTTTGTTGTTTTAAGCTCTTCACAACTTTGGAGATGGAGGTAAAAGAAGTATGCCGTTTGGTTAGAATTTCACGATTTTCAATACCTGCTGCTGCTGACCGTAGGTAATATAGAGCAGGTAAACACCTGTGGCCGGTGGCAAGTTAATTTGTTGGGTAAACAGGTCATCGGCTTTAGCGTATAGTTGGCGATAGCATACTTTACCCGATAAATCGCATACGCTAACCTCTACGCTACCTTTGTAACTGCTTTGCAACAGCAGGTTGAAACTGCCGCTATTGGGGTTAGGTGTTGCACTAATCAGGTCATCGGGCGGAAGTGTTTGCCCTTGTTTCCCTTCATACGCCGCCATTCGCCAGCAATTGTTATAATTGGTCAAAACAGCGTAGTTTTTACTGGTATCGGGGTCGGTAATGACAAATGTCTGAAGTTGCGCACTCGGGTTTTCTGAAACAGGAATTGGGGTAAAGGTGAAGGGGTCGGCGGTCAGATAGCCCCATTGATAGGAGGCATCGGGCGCATCTAACACGCAAATCAACACTTTGGGAACACCCGCTTCGGGAGGGTCTTGTTTAATATCAATAGTTGGCCATTCACATTCCCCATTGCCTATTGCTTCGGCCATATCAAAGACTTCGGTGTCTTGGCAACCATTACTGTCAGTTACAGTAAGGTCAACTAAGAAGTTCGTTTGTTCGGGTGGCAGGGATAATAAGGCTATGATGATATTTGCCGTATTTTCTCCGTTCGACCACAGGTAACTCCAAGGCGTATTGGTTTCAGATATTGGGATGGTGTTCAACGCTATTTGCCCGATGGTGTTCAATTGTTCGGCACTAAAAGCGATGCTGAAAGTCGGCAGTGGATTAACCTCAATATTGGTTTGGGCAGAGGTAGTGCATCCATTATCATCGGTTACCGTAACACTGTAAACGGTATTCACAATTGGACTGATGCTTATCGCATTGGTATTACCGGCTTCATCGCTCCACTCGTAATTTGTGCCTCCCAAGGCCGTCAACGTGGCACTGCTGCCGTTGCAAATCGTGCCGTCATCGTTAGTGCCTCCCGAACTCTCCACAACACTGATGCTTGCAAGGGGTACGTCATTCACCGTTAAAATTGCCGAATCGGTTGCCGTACAATTGTTACTATCGGTAACGGTAACGGAGTAGGTGGTCGTTTCTGACGGACTGACCAATATCGTTGCGTTGGTTTCTCCATTGCTCCATAGATACGAAACACCACCGGATGCGGTAAATTCAGTACTTACACCCGCACAGATGCTTTGGTTCACACCCGCATCGGCAAGTGGTGGAGCCAATACAGTAACGGTGGCTGAACCGGTAAGCAATTGGCTGCAAACAGCACCGCCGGAGGTGCTGACGCTAATCAGGTCGTAAACAACGGTATTGGTTAAAGTACCGGTATTGACTGAAGCTGTTCCCCCGGCATTGAGTACGATGCTTTGAAGGGTTCCGTCAGCCTCGTAAATGACGGTAGCACTGGGTGTGCCAACGAAATTAATCGTGGCACTTTCTCCCGGACAGATGGAAGTACTTCCGTTAATAATGGCTGCCGGAAGAGCAACCACCGTAATTGTTGCAGAGCCTGTAAGGTTTTGGCTACACAACGGCAAACCCGAGGTGATGACACTGACCAAACTATAAACGGTTGTAGCCCCCAATGCTCCGGTATTGAACAATGCGTTTCCGCTAGCATTGAGCAAGATGCTTTGATCCGGGCCGCCGTTGACCGTATAAATTACCGTTGCATTGGGCGTACCGGTAAAGGCTATGTCGGCATTACCTCCCAAACAAATACCCGATGAACCGCTAATGAGAGCAGTAGGGGGAGAAACAACCGAAACTGTTACCGAAACTGTAAGAGTTTGACTACAGGCGGGAATGCCCGGATTGCTGATACTTACCAAGTTGTAAACGGTAGTAGCAGTTAATGCCCCGGTGTTGAGGGTTGCTACGCCACCGGCGTTTAGAGTGATGGTTTGGTTTACCCCGCTGTCGTTCAAGGTGTAAACAACCGTAGCGTTGGGCGTGCCGTTAAAGGTGATACTAGCATTATCGCCCGAACAAATGCTAGTATTGCCGATGATGGTAACTGTGGGCAGGGGATTAACCGTAACAGTAACATTGTCGGTATCTGTACAGCCGTTGACATTGGTAACCGTTACAATATACGTAGTGGTGGTGGCAGGATTTAAGGTAATCGTAGCACCTGAAGTTCCTGTGGACCAAAGATAACTCAGCCCACCCGATGCCGTAAGGATGACGAGGTCGTTTGCGCAAATTGTTTGGTTAGTACCCGCATCGGCAACCGGCAAGGGATTAACCGTAACAGTAACATTATCGGAAGCGGTACAGCCGTTGGTATTGGTAACCGTTACGATGTAGGTAGTGGTAATGGCGGGGTTTAAGGTAATTGTAGCACCTGAAGTTCCTGTGGACCAAAGATAACTCAGTCCGCCCGATGCCGTCAAGATGACGAGGTCGTTTGCACAAATTGTTTGGTTGGCACCTGCATTGGCAACCGGCAAGGGATTAACCGTAACAATAAAAAAGGCAGTAGCCTCCGGACATCCGTTAAATGCCGCAACGGTATTGGTAACCGTATAAGTGCCTGTTGCACTTGTAGTTAGATTGACCGCACCGGTTGTGCTGTTGATGCTTAATCCTGACGGCACTGCCGACCATGTTCCCGAAGTAGCTCCGCCAAGCAAGACAGGAAGAACCACCCCGCTGCCGACACAATAGTTAGTATTGGAATAGCTAAAAGTTGCAGATGGGGGGGTAGGACAACTGACGCAAAGATTGACCGTAACGGTAAGGATTGCTTGTGAATCGGGGCAAGGTAGCATACCCGTAACGGTGTAACTGTATTGGTAAACGCCCGGAGTAATACCTTCACCATCAAAAGTATCATTATTGTTGACAAGCGGAGGCGCACCTCCTATTGGAGCAAAGATGCCCCCAAGTGTTCCTGTGATTAAAGTATTGAGATTGACTATTGTGTTCCCATCATCAGAATCATTACATACCGTTGTGCTGTTGTTGCTACCCGCATTGGGTGGGGTAATCACTTGTACGGAAGTGGTGGCACTGCCACTGCAAGCAGCAACATTACTCACCGTAACACTGTAATTTCCGGCAATTCCGGTGGTAATGGTTTGCGAAGAGACTCCCGTGTTCCATAAATACGTGCTGTAACCGCTGCCGGCATTAAGAGTGGTCGTACTGCCTAAACAAATAAGGGTAGTGCCGGTAATCACCGGACTAAGGCTCGACCCAATACTCACCACGACAGAGGCCGCCGCCGTACACCCGTTGGCATTGGTAATGGTAACAGAATAAGTGCCGTTCAATGCCGATGTGGCACTATTGCTCACCAAAGGATTTTGTTGGTTGGAAGCAAATCCGTTTGGACCCGACCACGAATGAGCAACCCCTCCGCTACTATTCAGTGTAAGGATACCGCCGTTACAGGGGTTGTTACTCCCTGCCGTTGCAATTGGAGTGGGTAAAACGGAAACACTGACACTACCGGCGGCACTGCATCCTGTAGCATTAGTAGCGGTTACCGTGTAGGTAGTATTGGCAGCAGGGGTAACGGTTATTGGGGAACCTGTTTGCCCTGTACTCCACGTATAAGCAACTCCGTTGGAAGCGGTGAGCACACTGCTTTGTAAAGGACAGACGCTGCCCGGAGTAGCAGTAGGTGCGGGATTGGGAGTTGGGTTTACGGTGATGGTAAAGGTTTGGGTCGGTCCAACACAACTATTGGCAGACGGTGTAACAGTAATGTTAGCGGTAACGGGTGCTGCCCCGTTATTTTGGGCGATAAATCCTGCTATATTCCCGCTCCCCGATGAAGCCAATCCAATGGAGGGAGTGTTGTTTGTCCAACTGAAAGTTGTGCCGCCAACCAACCCGCTAAAGTTAATGGCCGTGGTCGTTTGTCCGTTGCACAAGGATTGGTTAGCCGGATCTGTAACATTGGGGGTAGGAAGCACAGTAATGGTAAAGGTTTGCGTAGCTCCCACACAGCCATTGCCATTACCGGTCGGGGTAACAGAAATAGTTGCCGTAACTGTTGCTGCGGTGAGGTTGAGTGTGGTAAAGGCTGCGATGTTCCCACTACCCGAAGCAGGAAGGCCAATGGACGGAGTGTTGTTGGTCCAGTTGTAAATAGCACTGCTGACTGAGCCGCTAAAGATGATGGCAGTAGTCGCCTCACCTGCACAGAGCGATTGGTTGCCGCCATTGACGACCACAGTAGGTATCGCGTTGACTGTAACGGGGTTAGTATTGCTGTTTGCGGTACAACCGTTGCTGTCGGTAACTGTAACGGAGTATATCCCGGAGGTTGCAGCCGAAGCGATGAGGTTATTGTTTTGTAAGTTGCTGCTATAACCACTTGGTCCGCTCCAACTAAAATTGGTGTAAACACCCGAACCACCGGAAGGAGTGGTATTTAATATCAAACTACTGCCTTGGCAGACCGGACTGTTTGTGGTAGCAACAAGGGTAGGAGCAGAAGGGTTGTTCAGGATGGTATTGATAAAGTTAGAAGGGCAGTTTGATTCGATAACAACAATATTGGTGTATATCCCTGCCGGCAAGCCTGTAAGGATGATTTGCCCTGCCGCATTAGCAGTTATTGTTTGCTGTGGCTGAGCGGTACCGTTTTGGGTAAACTCAACCTCATAACTTGTTTCGAAATTCAATCCGTTGATGACAATACTGCCATTGTTACCCCCGCAAGTTGTGGGGTTGTTTGTACTTAGCGTAATGAACGGGGCACCTGTATTTTGAGGAACATCTACACTTGCCGAACTGCTGCACCCGTTGGCGTTATCGGTTACCGTAACGGTATAAGTGCCTCCTTGTAATTGGGTAATAAAAGCAGTTGTCGCTCCGTTACTCCATAAAAAACTAAAATCATCGGCAGAAACTGTACTGACTCCTACCGAACCATTAAAAGGGGCAGAGCAGGAGGTATTAGCAAAAGGTTGATTGAAAACTATAAACGGGGCAAAGTTGACCGTTACCAATACCGTAGCAGAAGCAGTACAGTCGTTGACATCGGTAACCACTACGTCATAAAGGGTTGATTGAGTGGGTGCTACCAAAATATTGGGGTCGGTTTCTTGCGTACTCCAAAAGTAATCAGTGGCGTTAGGTGAAAAAGCACTCAGTGTGACACTTTCACCCAAACATATAGAAAGGTCATTTGTGATGGTAACGACCGGAGGATCGAGTACTGTTACCGTTACCGTAGCAGAGGAAACACAATTGTTGCCATCCATCACCATTACCGTATATAACTGCGTACTGCTTGGCGTAACAATTATGGTTGGAGTATTTTCGTCTGTGATCGTCCAAAAATAATCCACTCCTGTCGGTGCCGATGCCGTCAGTGTGGCACTTTCACCCAAACAGATAAACAAATCGTTGGTAACAGTTACAACCGGAGGAGTGGCAATGGTTACCACTACCGATGTCGAGCCGGTACAGCCATTGCTGTCTGTTACGGTTACAAAATAAGTGCCTCCACTTGAAGTGGTGGCTGTAAGAGAAATATCTTCTTCAAAAGCGATAAAGTCATCAGGGCCGGTCCACAAATAATCGGTATAAGTGCCGGAACCACCCGATGGGGTAGCATTTAAAGTCAATAAATTGCCCAAACAAACAGGGCTGTTACTGAGAACGGTAGCAGTGGGCGGTACGGGGTCTGATAAGGTCGTGTTTTCCACGTTGGAAGGACATCCCCCAGGAGTGGTAACGATAATATTGGTATAAGCCCCCGTAGGCAAACCTGTCAAGCTTATTTGCCCAAGGGCATTGGCAGTCAGAGTTTGATTGGGTTGGACAATACCGTTTTGAATAAATCCGGTGATATAACTCGTGCCGCCACTCAATCCATTAATGACAATGATGCCATTATTTCCGTTGCAGGCAGTAGGGTTAATCGGACTCAAGGTAATAACCGGCCCGTTGGTATTTTGAGGAATATTCACCGTGGCCGAGTTGGTACAGCCGTTGTTATCTGTTACGGTAACGGTATAACTCCCTCCCTGTACTTGGTTGATAGTTGCGGTCGTTGCGCCATTACTCCACAAATAAAATATGGTTGACCCCACAGGAGACACCACACTTACAGAACCGGTAAATGGAGGATTGCAGGAAGTATTGGCTGACGGAGTGCCAAAGCTAATGGAGGGAACAGGGAATACAGTAACCAATTGGCTTGCCGAACCGGTGCAACCATTACCATCTGTAACGGTAACGGAATAAGTGCCCGCAGTAGCTGCCACGATGCTTTGTGTATTCGTAGCACCGTTTATTGTACCACCACCACTGCCCTGCCAAGCATAACTGTTAAAAACACTCGTATTTAAAACGGTAATACTGCCCTGACAAAAAGCAGGGTTACCGCTAATTACGGGGATGGGATTGGGCACTACGGTTACTTGCACCGCAAGGGTAGGAATGCCGGCACAAATTACTCCGTTAAATGTAGAAAAAGCCACCCGCTGATACCATGTAGTAACGGTTAAACCGGACGGAGGGTCATAAGTGATTGCGTTAGCACCGGTTATATTTGAAAAACCCGATGTCGAGCCGGTTATACTGCTTTGCCATTGATAGGTAATCGCTCCTAAGCCGGTACCCGGGGTGGTATTGGTCAGCAGGGCGGGATTACCTCCCGAACAAATAGTTTGAGGACTACCAATGACACCGGAAGTAGGATTGTTAACGGCAACATCTACCGTACCTGATGTGGCACTGCAACCAAGATAGGAGGCCGTCAAGCTATAAGTCGTAGTAACGGCAGGAGAAGCTAAAGGATTGGAAGAGGAAGGGTCGTCTAACCCCGTTGTGGGGTTCCAATTGTAATCTATATTGCCATTAGGACAGTTAATATTAGGTACAGTCAAGGTTTCTCCACCTCCTAATGTGCCCGAGACAATAGCCTCGTCGTAACAATAGATGGTGTAGAAAACGATGTTGTCGTTAAAAAAACCTGTCGTAGATAAAGAGAAATTAAGAGGGGGACTATTGTTTGGAATGGTAATATAATTAGTAGAACCGTTAACATAAGGTCCGCCTGATGCTACCGTTTGCCCAAGAGCGTTGGTAATAGTCCAAAAAGTTTCATCAAAAAATCCATCATTCGACAAGTTCAACAGGAGGGTTGGAACATCTAATGTGCCATTCAACTGAATACTCTCGCCGCCACAAATAGTTGCCGGGGGGGTAACTGTTGCTGTAACTATAGGAGTAGGGTTCACCAACACTTTTACCGCCTCAGTAGGGCCGCCAAAGCACGTAACTCCATTTTGGGTAGTTACGACAATCCTGTGATACCAAGTGGTTTGAGTTAACCCGGCCGGCGGGTCGTAAGTAATATCGGTCGCCCCGACTATATCCGTGAAGTCTGTATGTGGTCCGGTGGTACTGCTTTGCCATTGATAATTAAATATTGCTGATGACGAGGATCCATCACTTACATTGACAATAAGCACGGGGTCTCCACCGCTGCAAATTACCTGATCATTTGCAACAGCACCGGGACTTGTGCTAAGAACGTTAATTGTAATATCTGGCGAGGTTGCAAAACAACCAAGGTAATCCACCGTAACATTGTAATCGGTGGTACTGGAAGGGGAAGCAAACGGGTCGGCAATCGTTGGGTCGGTTAAATCTGTTGTGGGGGACCATAAATAATTAACATTGGGCACGCAGTTGATATTGGGAACAGATAATGTTTGCCCCGCCGGCAATGAGCCGGACAGAATATTAGTGCCATTGCAAAAAATATTGTAGATGGCTACATTGTCATTAAAAATACCCTGTGTTTCCAAAAAGAAAGTTAGGGGTGGACTCTCGTTAGTCAAATCGGTACTATTTGTCGAATTTTGAGCATAAGGTCCACCTGACCCATTCAATTGGTTGTCTGAGTTAGTCATTGTCCAAGTGGTTTCATCTAAAAAGCCTCCGGTGCTCGTACCTCCGGCAGAAATCACCACCGTGATATTAGCCACCGTTACAATAGCGTTGAGTTGTGTAGCATCTCCTAAACAGATAGTTTGCGATGGAGTCGCTAAAGCAATAACGCTGGGTTGTGGCACAATGGTGATGGTGATAGGATACTGAACAAAACTACAAGATTGAGTGCTGGAATTAGGAGACAGAATTGCGGAATAGGTGCCCGTTGTGGCGGTGGCAGGAATGTCAACCGGAATTGTAAAAAAGCCATTGATGGGGGTAGTCGGCAGGTTTGCATCATCAACATTCAAAAACCCTGCATTCAGTGCAGCATTATCAAAAAAAATCTGATAGAGTGTAAAGCTCGTAACATTTGGATAGGTGAAATCTGCCGTTGCAGCACCGGCACAGACCGAAACATCTGTGGTTGTAAAATCAAGGTCGCAACTACCACCTCCTTGTGCTGATAGAGACAATGGGTTTAGTAACCATAAACCAAAGATTAACAATAGGGTAAGCAGGGATTTACTCATTTTCAAGGTGGTAGTTTTCATCTGGAGTGGTTTATTCGTTGCAGGTTAATCAATCGAGGGAGTACTTGCAGAGGGTGGAAAATATCTTCGCACACTGCCCATTACTATCTATACTTCCTAAATAGTCCTAAGTGTTACGAAGTTAGACATAATCTTTCAATTTGTGCCTAAAAGATATTTTTGGGTTACAATTTCTGTTTTCCCATGTTTTAATTGTTACAACAGATCGTCCAATCGAGCAAATATCAAAATCTCGAAAAGGATTTGATATCTTTGACAATGATATAATACTAACGTAATCGGATTATTGGAATTCTGATGAAACCATCCATGAGAAAAAGGAGGTATTGCACAAAAGTCGCTTCATGCCACTTATTAAATAGCGGTCAAACTTTTTGGATAAATCGAATGGCTGTTTGGTTAAACTCGACGGGTAAATTGAGGTGAAGCCAATGGGTAGGAGAGGGCAGAATAATCCAATCGGCATGAGGCAGAATCTCTTTCAACTCGCGACAAATATAACCAAACCATCGGGGCGAATGACTGCTTGACAGCAAAAGCGTTTCAGTATTCACCTTTTTTAGTTTACCTCGTGTCAGAGGATAATCAAACGCATTTCGACTATCCCCCTCAAAAGTGGCTATATTGTCTTCCAATGTTTGAAGCAATACCGGGTTTAACCCTTCCAATGTCACTTTGTGACCAAACAGGCCTTCCGCTACGGCAAGTTTCGCTTTTTCAAATTGACCTCTTGCCAAATAAATTCGTGACGGTATCACTCCATTTAAACCCGAACGCACAAGCGAAATTGCCGCACCAACATCTTTCAACGCAACCGGTATCAGCTTCAATGGGTTGTAGGGGCTGTTGGTGATAAACCCAAAAACACTGGGTTCTTCCAATACCAACTTGTCCACCATGTCGGCATACTTTTCGGCAAATGCCAAAGCAATATACCCCCCATAAGAATGTCCGATAAGCGTAACCTTGTTTATACTCAAATGCTGAAACAGCCCAAGTAAATCATCGCAATTGTCCGACACAGAACTGCTGCCTCCTTTGGGGTATTTTGAAGGATATTGAAAACGGCGGCTCAACACAATCACCCTGAAATGTTTTGCGAATTCTTCCGTCTGATATGTCCACGAACGGTAATCACCAATCGCTCCGGGTATAAAAACGACAGGCTCCCCTTGCCCAATATCGAGCCAATGAAGGGTTATTCCATTAATGATGGCAGATTGCAATTGGGTCATTGACGATAGGTTTTGTTTGATACAGTGTTCTGCCACGCTTGTTTTGTAATTTTATACCAATCAACCGCATAGCCATTATCGTCGAAGGTTTCTACAAATTTGAGCCCACCTTCTCCAATACCTTTTTCCACCGGACATTGTTTTTGTCAACTTTTGCATAAATTTCATGGAGATTTAACCTCTAACTTTTCATAAAAGTTAGGTAACAGAAAAGGTTTTGACGAAACAGTAGAAAGTATAGAGAGCTTGCCCCATTGAACAACTCAACGATACCTACAAAAATATCCTCGAAGCCGACAAAACATATATGCAAACAGAACAAACAATGGAAGCCCGGCATTTTATCAACTTCTTGGCAATTAGAGCCTATTATCGTCTCTTTGCTACACTGGTGGATAAAAAACTAATAGCACGCTTATCCCCCGCCGATGTCCTAATGCTATTACATTGTAAAAAGAAGGTCAAAATCAACAATGAATGGATGGATGCCGAAGTCCCGAAGAAAGCCAAAGATGTATTGGACAAAATCTTCTCTCAAATGCCTAAACAAACAATTTCTGTTACTAACATCCTGAGAAGTCAGGCATTTAGAATAATGCCTGCAAAAATAAACATTTGTTTCAGTTTTGCTTCATTCCGTTGATAGAAATACCTTTCTATGGTTAGCTTACGATTCCGACACCTTAAGTGCGATCTTTTGTGCGATAAGGAATCAAGTGTTGGTAACGTTTAAAAGAACTACGTTTGGGTTACGAACGCTGTCAGCGTTTTTTGGTCAATACACTTTCTGACCGTTGCTTATCTAAATCCCCCATGTTTTCGAGTTTATAAGCCATCGGATATCTTGAAAATCTTAATACACCTTTTGGCCATTGCTGATCCAAATCCCCCAAGTTTTGGAGTAGGCATGGATTTTGTCGATGGGTTGATTGCTGTTGTCCACAACGGGATGTTTTTGGTTGACCCACTCAAATAGCCCGCCGTTCAAATTGTAAACATGTTTATACCCTTGGGCTAACAGTTGTTCTCCAATGCGTTCGCTGCGGTAACCCACCGAACAATAGATCACTATTGGGCTATCGGTTGAAATACCGGACAAGCGTGTGTGAGAAAAGTCGTTGTAACCAACCCAATGTGCATTTTTGATATGACTGATATTATACTCCTCCATTTCGCGGGCATCTAAAAAAACGAATTCCGGAGTGGTTTGAACGCTTGCCTCCTGAACACTGACGAGTGGAACCGTATTTTTATACAGCCCGCTAAGCATGGCGCGATAGGCGGGATTTTTAACCTGCGCCTCCGAAGACGAGCAGGAAAACAAAAATCCAAATATGGAAAGCAACATCAGTTTGCGGTTAAAATCGGCAAATAAAAGAAAAAGCATGGTTCATAAAACTTTAGGGCGGTCTAACTTATTCTAAACAGGTTGATGTTAAAATAGGTAAATGCTGCAAATAGTTTAAACAGGGTCGTCAAAACATCATAAATTTGCCCTTAATATACCGGCATCCGAATAAAGCAAAATATAATCCATGAACGTTTTTAATAAAGAAAAGACAATTATCCTCATAGAAACCCAACAAGAACTCATCAATTGTTGTCAACTCATCCTCCAAGAAACTGAAATTGCCATAGATACCGAATTTGACCGAAACAGAATTAGATATGGGTTAAATCTCTGTGTTGTTCAAATAGCCACCGCTACCCATTGCTATATTATTGACCCGATAAAAATATGCAAAACCGATGTGGAGTACCAAGCACTCTTGGAACCGTTATGGGAAATCGTTAACTCGCCCAATGTGGTGAAGATTATTTACGACTGCTCGGAAGACCTCAAGGTGTTTACCAAGTACCAGTGCCGTCCAACTCATTTTTTTGATTTAAAGGTGGCCGAAAAAGTGCTGGCACTGCCCAGCATCTCGTTTGTAACGCTCATCAAGAACATTGCCGACATTGACCTCAACAAAAACCTGCAAGTAACCAATTGGTACAAGCGTCCGTTTTCAAAAGAAATGGTGCAATATCTGGCCAACGATGTGAACTTCCTGATAGAGGTGAAGCAGGTATTGCAAACTATGCTGGACGAAACCGACCGCAACAAGTGGTTTGATGAAGAAATGAAGCTCATCATCTCGAAACAAGCCAAAGACACGGAAGACGGATTGGAAAAGTTCGGCACTAGTGCCCGTTACAAGCAACTGTCCGAAACCGAAAAATTTATTGCGATGGAGCTTTGGAAACTGCGCACCGAGTTTGCCAAAAAGTACAATATCCCCGTTCATTTTGTCTTTTCAGAAGACAAGCTCCTGCAAATCACCTCCGAATTGAAATATTTTTCAACCCTCCGATTGTGGGACGATGAAAAAGGCATCCACCGCCGCTTAAAAGAATACGATAACTCAAAGTTTGTTAGACGACTAAACGATATCTTAATCCAATCTACCCAATACACCCCACCCACAAACTCCGCCAAAACGAACTTTTACCCAAGAGAGCATAGAACATTCGACTCGGATGCGGTAAAAATGGAGCGCGAGGAGTTTAAACTGTTTATGTTGCCCATACAAGAATACTTGGAGCAGAAATACGACAAGCGAACACAGGAGATCATTTTGAGCAACCGTTATGTGCAGGACTTATTTAAGTCCAAAAGAATAGGCATCTTGAAAAGCTATGCCGTCAACGAAGTCACTGCCGCCGCACAAGCATTGCAAATAGACCTGTCGAAATACTTGAAGATGGACTGAACCCTTGAGCCAATGGAGTAACCGACACCGGTTGTTAAACTGCAACTGTACGATAGCAGAGATGAAGAAAGCTTTTGCTCTGCTTATTAGCTGATGTTACGCAGCAGCTTCTTATCCGGCTTGATTTACAGGCAAACTTTTTACT
>CALCIK010000141.1 GCA_937907475.1 uncultured Bacteroidota bacterium
TCAGATCCCACCTCGCGATGGACACCCTTGCCTTTGACTAACACTTCCTGTTGACTGGCGTGTTCGGGACTTCCACCCTATAGTATAATGGTATGCGTAGCGCACATAACCCATGCCTCCTCCAAACGCAGTCGGCATTCCTTTTGGATAGACAAAAATAGTTAACGCTTCATCATCAAATAAATCGGCAAAATTGGGGTAAGTACAGGCTGTTGAGCCACCCAAACAAACCTTAGCCATTTCATTGCTCTGATTGTATAAATCATCTTCATCAATATACTTAATGCACTTCAACCTGAAATAGATAAGGTGATAATCAAAAAGACTTTGCAACAAATCCAATGCTTCGTAAACGTCTGCCAGGGTTCTATCGCTGTTGCCGTTTGATTGGCGTATGAGATTGACAACAATATTCAAATAATACGGATCTTTGTCTACGTCATTACAGTCAGGAATACTACTTGTCGAATAGTGGGCATTTGGATAATTGCTGTCTGTACTGCACATTTCTTCTTGTGCCATCATTTGTTTCGGTGCTGCAAAAATTAAGAGTAGCAGCATACTAATTTGAATAACAAGAGTTAATACATCATGGGGGGGTGGTAATGTGTTGTAACTGTTTCATAAAATTTTGATTAAGCAGTTATAGAAAACTTTAATTACTCAACAAGGCTAATGGTTATTTGCAATTTTAGTATCTTATCATGTCGGTTTTTAAAATTTTTTTATGCCCCGGAATATTTTCTTACCGTCTTATGTGATCAGTACATAGATAGTAATCCTAACCAAATTTATTGGTAGAACGATAGGATTTCTCCATGTTCTCATCCCAAAGGTCTGTCGCAATGCCTTCAATGTGAATATTGAAGCACCGATTCATTCACCTTCCGGCGGGTAGTCAAAAGTAGTGGAAGATAATTTTTTACAACATCAACACAGCTTTAATGCACCCGTCCGTTTTGGTATCAAAAATGCGGTATGCTTCGGCACTTTGGTTTAGGAGGAAGCGGTGGGTGATGATGGCAGTAGATTGATATGGGGAGATGGCATCGGCTGCCAACAGTTGCGGCATATATTGACGGGCAGGGGCGCGGCCTATTTTGAAGGTTACGTTTTTGTCGTAAGCTTCTATGGGGGAAAACGAAAAGCGTTCGGTGGTATGAACACCTACGCTCGAAATGATTCCGCCCGGACGCAGAATTTGATAAGCCAACTGCATGGCATTGGGGCTGCCGACTGCTTCCATCACCGCATCGGCACCTCTGCCTTGAGTAGCAGCTTTCAACACTTCCTGTGCATGCTGTTGGGTAGCATTGAGGGCTGTTGCGCCATAAGAACGAGCAATGTTGAGTCTTTCGGGTACGGTGTCTATGGCATAAACGGTGTTTGCGCCCAATTCTTTTGCGGCTAAAACAGCCATCAGTCCCACCGGGCCGCAACCGATGACCGCATAAACGCCATCGGGTTGAATGTCAGCCTGAACTGCACAGAAATAGCCGGTTGATCTGACATCCCCCACCAATAGGGCGGCTTCAGGCGATGTTACGGAGGGGTCAAATGTAAGCAAGGTGCTATCGGCAAGGGGCACACGGACATAAGCGGCTTGCGCTCCGTGTAGCCCTTGACCGTTTTGTACCCATCCGTATAGCTGCCCCTGTGTGCATCGGCAGGTTAGCCCGATGCGGCAATAAAAACAATGCCCGCAGTTGGTGGTAAACGGACTGACCACCCAATCTCCTACAGATAACCGGCGCACTTGTTTACCGGTTTCCACAATTTCGCCTACAAACTCATGCCCCATTACTGTGCCGATGTCTAAGCCGGTCTCGCGGCCATGATAGACATGCAAATCCGAACCGCATACGGCAGCTACTTTTACCTGCACGATGACATCGTTGTCTTGTACTATTTTTGGGTCAGGTGCCGAGGTGGTATAGGCCACTTGCTGTATGCCTTCAAAAATAAGAGCGTTCATAGTGGTGTCAGAAATAAGGAAGAGTGTAACAGTTGCTTACTTAATCGTTGGTTCGGGGGGCTTGCAACCACGCTTTGCGTATGGCAGTTTGCTCTTCGGTGGGGTTGGGGTTGGTTCTGATTTGGTGGTAGCGTTTTTTATCCATTCGGGTGGCGAGTGCTTTCAGTTCCAACTCTTCGCCGTTTCGGACAACCAATACCCGCATCATATCTCCGTCTTTGAGGTCGGCGGTAGCGGCTTTAAAGAAGTCCTCCATATTGTTTAAGTCAATATCTTTACCATTCACGCTCACCAATTCATCGTTTACCTGATACCCCATTTGATTGCTGAAAGTATTGGTGGCATCTAGTTCGCGAATATATAAGCGGAAGGTTTCGGGATTAAACCCAACACTCGCATTGCCCATAATAGAAAAGTCGGAAAACGTTTCTTCTCCTACATAATCAATGCCTACTAAGTTAAAGATTTCGGAATAAGGCAACGGCTCTTTTCCGGCGATATGTCGGGTAATAAACCGTCCTATATCCGGATTGGTCATAGCGATTATTTCGGCAAACAGGTCTTCATCTTTAAAGGGGCGGTCTTTACCGTATTTCTTGCTCAAATCGGCTATCAAATTGCGCAAGGAGTACTTCCCTTGTGATGCGGCAAGCAGTTTGATGTCTAAGCACATACTAATCAACGCGCCTTTTTCATACACGTTTTGGTATTGGTCTTTGTATTTGTCCAAACTGCCTTTGCTCAATTCGGTAAACGGCAGGGTATCGTTAAAGTGACGGGTGGTGTTTACAATTTTATTGCGCAATTTCTCAAAGTAATCCTCTTCGCCGAGCAGACCGTACTGCACCTGAACATGGCTGGCGGCATACTCTGTGCTCCCTTCGTAAAGCCAAAGGTGCTGCGACATTTTGGGCTGGGTAAAATTGAAATAGTGTATTTCTTCGGAGTGCAGATTTAAAGGCGTAACGATATGGAAAAACTCATGGGCCGCCACATCTATAATAAAAGGCAACAAGGCCTCTTGCGGGTATTCGGGCAGGTAATAAAGGGACGAATAGGAGTGTTCTAAAGCACCTTGCATGGGTTGGGCTTCAGATAAAGGTACGAAGTAGAATAGAAAGGCGTATTTGTTGACCGGCAATGTTCCTCCACCGAGGTAGTTTTTGATAGCGATGAGCATCGCATTGATGTTACTTGCCAAATACTTAGAGGTTACCATGCCGTTTGGCGAGTAAACCGCAATTTGTACTTGGGTGCCGGCTACGTTTACGGTGGTTGTATCGGGGCGATTGTACATAATTGGCGCATCCACCAAAAGCCCGTAGTTTTCGGTAACAAAAACGTCTTTGGTGGCGGTGGAGGACTGTGGAATCAAGCCGGTTGCCCCATAAAAGTCGGCAGGTTTGGTAATTTCCAAACGGTAAGGCAGGGTTTCCATACCTTCTAAATAACCGAAGAAACCATGCGTATTGAGGATATAGTTTTTCCCCTCTTGTATGTTCGTGCCCGACATAGGGTAAATAGGGGTGTTGCCAAGATCGGCATCAAATGTATCGTCCACCTTATAGGTAATCTTGCTCAGTTTGGTGGCTTTGCTGATTTCCCATCCGTTGGTGTCAATTTTTTTCACCTTCAATGCCTTTCCTTTTTTATCGTAGGCTTTAAAATCGGAAATAAATCTGCCAAAATCGGAAATGGCATAAGTGCCGGGTATGATTTTAGGAAATCTAAAGGCTACGGTAGAACTTTTAATTTCGGGGGTGGTCAGGGTTACGCTCAATTGGTCATTCACCACTTTATCGAGGTCTATCGCGTATTGATAGGTGTTATTCTGCGCCCAAACCGATATGGGGGACATTGCCCATAGCAAACAGATGGAAACAACAAGCAAGAGATTTTTTTTCATCATGACGTTTCTTGTTAGTGTTTACCCTAACCTGCAACCAAAGGCTCTTTCTTTAAAAAACAGAGGTCTTGCTTGAAGTGGGTAAACTAAAGGAATATTGGATTTATGAATGAATGTTTGTAAAGTATTGGGAAAGGCAATATTGGACTGCCTTGTTCAAATATTGTTGCCGAAGCCCGAAAATCAATTGACAGTTGAATGAAACAGATATTGAATTTTATTTGTTCTAAGCCTGATTGGTTTTTAACAACTATTATCCATTTGTCTTGTTTGTTAAGGCAGTTTTACCGACAGGGTTTGTTTTTGCGGTGTTTGGTAATTGATGGTTTTATCATCCGAAAAATAGAATTGTTCACCGGGCGTACTGAAACAAATGCTGCCGCAGGTGAACCCTACCGGCACATCATATTCTTGCTTTTGGGCAACTGCTCCATCTTTTTGAAGGGTCAGTACGATGAGGCGGGTAGGGTATTTGAAGCCCTGACCCATCGCTTGGTGAATGATGACAAAGGCGAGCGCATCCCCCTTTGCAGACCATGCCGGTTTTGATATTCCATCCATATTCTCATTGACCGAAAACAAGGTTTCTGCCGTTTTGGTGTTGATACGGTATTGCTTTACCTCCCTACCCTCCCAATACACAAGAGTTTGTTGATGTAAATCTATCATGCCCGGGCAATCTAAGACTTTGGCAACGGGAGGTGGCAGGGCAACGGATTTCCCTTCTTGGGTGTGTATTTCATACACAAAACACGAAGCGTAGTCGTCCACCTGAACGAGTTGATAGACAGGCGCAGTTTTGGATTGGCACGCACAAAAACAACTCACCCCCAAAAGGACAAACAGCCATTTTGAAAATGCTAATGAGGAGTGGAACAAGGTAAAATGTTTCATACGCGGAAACGTTCATGCACGATTGTGTAAGTCGTTCAAAACAGCGATAACTTACCAACGCACCAAACCATTTTACCTGATTTGCTTTTTGTGATGCGTCATACGACCTGCATTGTACCGTAAAACGGCTATTGACAATCATCAACTGTCCCAACATCATTTGGCAATGCTATTGCATTTCGTTTTTCTTTTCCTGCACCAATTGCTCGCAAACATCATCTACTGCCTGTGGGATGAAGTTCATGATTTCTAAAAAAGCGGCTATCTTTTCGGGCGGAAAACGGCTATTGATTTGGCTGTTGACCCTATAAACGCCTTTTAAGGCCAATTTGCGCATTTCGATGCCGTATTCGGTGAGGCAGATATAGACCTTACGGTTATCGGAACCATCTTTTCGGCGGACTACCAAGCCTTTTTCCTGCATGGTTTTGAGCAAACGCGAAAGGCTGTTTGGCTCCATGCCCATGCGAGGGGCGATATGTGTAACGGGCGTGCCTTCTTCTTCGTTGATGGTGAGCAAGATGAAGCCCGTTGCCATCGTACTGCTGTATTCGGCAGCCATTTCGTTATACATTCGCGCAATTTCATGCCAAACCGAGCGGACTTTGTAAACCAAAAACGCTTCGGCAACTTTGGCAAATTCGTCATTTATATAGTTTTTTTCTTCCATCGGGCAAAGGTAAGGCAATTTTTACTAAATCCTAAAATGCAAAAGATAATCCCTAATACGTATGGCGTATTTGTGGGTAACCGACTGTATTCACCGTGTCAGTAATACCCCTCTAACATGACTGTGGCGACCGAGATGCCCTTAATCGCGAGCACCGCTTTGATGGCATCGGTATCAAACAACAGACTTTCGATAGCAACCTCCGAAATAGCAGAGTTGAACAAAACGTTTTCAACTTGTTGACTGCTAAGGAAATCGCGCAGAAATTGATTTAGTTCGCCGAGTTGCTCATTGACTAGCTCCTGAATGGTATCACAGAGCTTATCGGCCAAGGTCTGACCGGCCAAGCGGTTGGCCAAATGTAGCAACAAACTCGGTGTGCGCAACTCGAACTCAAAATTGCGCAGCGAAAGCGTTTTTTCCTGTATGTTGAAATAGGGGGTAAAGCGCAAATAAGCCCTGCCGCGCATAGAGCCGGTAAAGAAGGCTTCGGCAAGCACCAAGTTTCTTTCGGGTACGGCATACAATTTTACCCTGCCAAACCGCAGGTAATAGAGATTGCTGAAAAAACGGTAGGTATATTGACTCAGGTGTTGGTTAATGACCTCGCTTATCTTGTTGTACGAAAGATGATTGACGATTTTCACCACTGAAAGATGTTGCGTGGCATCTTTTTCTTTCAAGGGCAACGCATCGGGCAGGGGAAAGCTATTGGCATTTCCCAAAGAAACAGGGGTATCGGTATTCGTTTCAACCCTTCCGTTCACGCATAACAGCATCTCCAACTGCTTATCGTTGCCGGCAATTTGAATGCCCGATATAAAGGCTTTTTGAGGATAACATCGCAGCCATACATCCGGCTCGTCCCAAATATGGAAAGATTCCTGTAACACTTCCCATACCGAAAGAGCAATTTCTCTAAAACTTATCTGCTCGGCAATGACCTCGTCAATTTTACCAATCCACATACCGATAAAACGTTCCAATTCCTTTTCAATGATGCCCAAAGCCCCTACCGGTACGCCCAATATTCTGATTTCGGGACTTAGCAACCAGTTAAACTGTTCGATTTCGGTGCGGGTAAAGAGTTGCCAATCGGACTTTAGGTGCATTTGAATGCGCGCCTTTACCTCCACCTGCATCACCGCTTCCAAAGGCATGAGCGACAGTAACAGCCCTTTATCTTTCAGGGTTACTTTTACCTGTAAGGGTAAATACAAAAATAAATTGCTGCCTTCGCCCGCAAGTTGCAAGTCGGCAGGTTTGTTGACTTCAACGGCAACCGTATAGGGCAACAGGCTTTGTGCCATGCCTAATTGCAAAGTCGAGGTTTCATAAATGGTGAACCCGTTGGGCAACTGACGGTTGATAAGGGCTTCTATTTCCTGCAACGAAAGCCTTACGTGTGTATAGGTTTGCGACAATTCGCTTTCAACCGATGAATGGATATTGGCTGCATCGGCAACTAATGGACTTGGCAAGGGAGGTTTTCGCGACATATTGCCACAAAGTTCTTACTTTTTTCAGATAATTCTCTTTCGAAGGGTAAATGCCCTCTGCAAGAAAAAATTTCATTCCTGCCTACTCGACAAGAGAGCTATGTCATTCGACAAGAGGGCTTTGCTGTTTAGCAAGAGTAGCTTGCTGTTTAGCAAGAGTGGTTTGCTGTTTAGCAAGAGAGCTTTGTCATTTGACAAGAGCGCTTTGTCATTCGACAAGAGGGCTATGTCACTCGACAAGGGTGCTTTGTCATTCAGCAAGAGTGCTTTGTCATTCAGCAAGAGAGCTTTGTCATTCAGCAAGAGAGCTTTGTCATTCGACAAGGGTGCTTTGTCATTCAGCAAGAGCCGATTGTCAACCGTATATTTTGACTGATTGCTCTGCCGTAAGATATGAAGAAACGCAATCAGCAATTGGCAAAGCAGCATGAATTCCCCACTAATGCCCCCTTCTCTCCTTGCATTGATTGGAAAAAACAAGAGGTCGCTTGTAGCGAAGTCTTCATTAACAAAACCGTGATGCAGGCTTATCCTGTTTCAGATTGCAAAACCTAACCTATAAAATACGTAACTTTACCGCACGATAACAGGTTGCTGCCTTTTCGTGTTCGATGTTTTATCCAAATGCCGATTCCATTTTCATGCAAACTCCAACTTACCATATTAAATTAGAGCAGTTTGAAGGGCCCTTCGACCTGTTGCTTTTTTTTATCGAGCGCGATGAGTTGGATATTCACGATGTGCCGATTGCAAAACTTGCAGACGAATTTTTGGACTATTTACACCTCTTGGAACAGTTAAACATTGACCTTGCGAGCGAGTTTATGTTGGTTGCCGCTACCTTGATGCAAATCAAAGCTCGATTGCTGTTGCCGCGCAAAGAACTGAACGAGGCAGGTGAAGAAATTGACCCCCGAATGGAATTGGTGCAACGGCTTTTGGAGTACAAACAATACAAAGAAGTATCGGCCGAGTTGGAAGTTTTGGAAGAAGCGCGAGCCATGCGCTTTGAACGGGGAAATCTGGAAGAAGAAAATGATTATATCGCCCAAAAATTCAGTACCGAAAACGAAATCGAATCCATTTCACTCTACAAACTGCTTCAGGTGTTCACCCATGTGATGGATAAATTGGAAAACCGAAACAAGAAGGTTAAGTTTTCGGTGGTCAAACACCCTTACACTATCGGACAACAAAAAGAATACTGCCGCATGTTAATGTTGGGTAAAAGCCAAGCCTCATTTGAGGATGTATTTAGCGATTGCGAAAACCGCATTGCCGCTATTTTCAGGTTTTTAGCCCTATTGGAGTTGATACAGGAACGTTGGCTTCAAATTCAATTGGGTTTAGACGTGAATGTCTTTTGGATTAGCCGAAATGAAGAAGAAAACAACGATACCCTTTCTAACCAAGACGATAGTGCAGAAGCGGCTATTGCCTGATGTGTTTGGGGGATATCGCCAATGGGCAAATTCAACCGCTCTCCTATTCATTTTTATAGATAAACACCTTTGGCGTTTTGGTTTGGGCATTCATCAAGCCTCGATACATGCCTTCGGTGTTGAAGGGCATGGTAATATTACCCTGTCTATCCATCGCAATCACCCCGCCCGTTCCACCCTGCGGGAGCAACTTGTCGAAAATAACCCTCTTGGCAGCCGCTTCTACCGACAGCCCAACGTATTCCATCAATGCCGCTATATCGTAAGCCACGACATTGCGAATAAAATACTCGCCGTGTCCGGTAGCCGAAACGGCACATGTATTATTGGAAGCATAAGTGCCCGCACCAATGATGGGCGAATCGCCCACTCTGCCAAAACGTTTGTTAGTCATTCCGCCAGTCGAAGTTCCCGCTGCCAAATTACCAAACCGGTCTAAAGCCACCGCCCCTACCGTGCCCAGTTTTTTATTTTCCGATTCGCTCAATTCTATATGGTAGCCGTTTCCGCCGGTGGTGTCTTTGGCTTCGCGCTCCTGTATATTTTGCAACGCTTTTTGACGAAGCGGGGTAATAAAATAGTCCGGGTCCGCCATGTCCAACCCTTGTGCTTTGGCAAAAGCATCGGCACCATCCCCCATCATCATCACATGCGGTGAGTTATCCATCACCCTCCTAGCGGCAAGGATGGGGTTTTTAACCGTCCTCACCCCACCCACTGCACCGGCCTTACCCGTGTTGCCATCCATGATGGAAGCATCTAATTCTGCATGGCCTTGGTTGGTCAGAACCGCCCCTTTGCCCGCATTAAACAAGGGCGAGACCTCCATCAACAAAATGGCAGCTTGTACCGCATCCAAACTTGTTCCGCCCTTTTCTAAAACAGCATACCCCGCTTTCAGCGCATCAGAAAGGGCCTGCCGGTATTGCCGCTCTAAACTGTCGGACATATCCTTTTTAAGAATAGTGCCTGCCCCGCCGTGTATGGCAATGCCGATAGGTGAAGTGTTTTGAATCATTTGATGAGTAGATAGGGCAGATTTAGTACCCGATTGACAAGAGATGGCAAGCAGGAAGACAATTATTGAAACGAAGATAGGAGGAATGAGAGGGGTCAATTTACGATTTTAGATTTTAGATTTACGATTGCTATTCTATCAATCTAATGTAAAGGTCTTATGTCAATTTCTTTCGTCTTCCGTCTAATATCTTAAGTCTAATATCTTAAGTCTAAAGTCTAAAAAACCCCTAAAATTGATAAGATCCATCCCCATTGACCGTTACTGCGGGTGGTGTTTTATAGATTTCAAAATGGTCGTACCCTTTTTTCAGGTTATCCCAAAATCGAATCATGCTTGGGTTATTGGAGTTCTTAGAAAACTCGGTTTGGTAGTGTTCAAAGTTATCAAACTTAAAGGGGAAAATATGCACCGGTATTTGTTCCTGCCCGTTGTCTTTTGCCAAGACTGCCAACCAATAAACCTCTTTAATCTTCTCGTTCCCCAAAGGAAGGCAGCCCGCGGTGGAGCAAGCACCGTGAATGTAAATATCACCGCCAAGGTTACCATAACCACCCAATATTCTGTCCGACTCATTGGGGTAGTTAATGCCTAAAGACAGGAAGTAGGTACTTGTCGGGTTGTAGCGGTTGACGTAGTAAAACCCCTCCGGCACTTGATAGTCGCCTTGTCGCCTTTTGGGACCCAAGGCACCTCCCGAAACACATACGGTGTAATCTTTGAATTTTACGTATTGTCCGTTGTCTTGTTCTACCCAAACCTCCAACACCCCTTCTTTTTTAAAGGCTCTGATATAGATGTCTTTGGGTGGAAAAGAAAGCCCCCGAAGGGCAAAAGCGTTTTTAATTGAATTTTCTGAGCCGATTTTCGCTTCCCATACGCGTGGATATCTTAGTTGTTCATTGGCAAAAGAAATAAAAGTGGTATATTCATCTTGGTTTTGTGCATAAGACGATGTCAACCCTGTTAACAACAGCACTATGATAAGGAATAGTTTTTTTGCGTTCATAAATACTCGTTTATCTGTTTGATTGAGCAAATTTACGAGTATTTGGGGAGTCCTGTATTTATTTTTTGTGTATTTACCTTTTCGTGACGTATCGGTATCACAAAACAAGAGGGAGTTGCCCCCCTCTTGTTATAGAATTGTCCGATTTGTCAACAGAAAATGTGCCGCACACTAAACGATGATATCCTATTAGTTGGAAATACAGAAATTACCGGTTAATACCAAAACGGCAGGCGTTGCCACTTGAGAAACGCCTATAATAGAACCGACTGAACCAATAAAATTACCGGACAAAGAAGCCCCCGAAGACTCAGTTACATATATCTGGCCTTGAGTTAAAATAAACGTGGGCGAAGTATTATTGACCAACATCACACCAATAGGATGGTCAAAAGCAACATTGGGATAGCTTGCTATATCGTAAGTACCGGTTTGGATTGGCTGAGGCAGCATCAAAGAGAAACTGAGCGGTCCGTCGGTAACATATACAAGCGTATAACCAAAAGGCACGTCAAAAGGAGTCATTGCGTGCTGACCCGGAATGGCAGTGGTAAGGGGCAGGTTTAACGAGGTGGCAGTATTGAAATTGGAGAGGCCAGGATAATCAATTGTATTGCCGTTTGCTGTATATTGTACTCCCGTAACCGGACAATCAACCTGTTCACACAACTGCAAAGAAACATCTACCGCTTGATTGTCTATGGTATTGACCGAAGTTTGGTCGCTAAAGAAACCGGTAACAATAAACTCCTGCACACTTATATCTATCACTTTACCTCCGGGCACTTCAATCGAAAAGTAACCGCCGGAAGCCAATACATTCTTATTCTGACCTGCCCACGAAAATTTAACCATAGATTCAATAGGTGAACCGGAACAGGTGATAACCGACCCGTTCACTGTGGAGGAACAACTAACATGGAAAGCAGGTATGATATAACTATTTGTACTTGAGGAGGTTTGAACCGAGGCGGTAACTGTTTCGGTAAAAGAATTCGGAAATGTACGGGTAGCAGTGATATCAACAAAAGAGCCTTCCGGCACAAAGAAGTCATATAACCCGTCAGAACCCACGGTAATATCGGACTGATTGCCTGAAAATAATGCCTTTACATGACCACCTACCGGATTATCCATACAATCAACTAACTTGCCTGATATATTAACCGGACATCCGGCCTCTATGACCGAAGGCAGATTGTAGTTTTGTCCCGGATTTAAAGGCGGAATAACAAAATCATAAGCAACATTATAATGAGACGTGCTGACTCTAAACTCCATATTATAAGATATGCCGGTACTGACCGGTAAATTAATAGGATCTGATACCGGTTTGATATCATACCAAGCTCCGCCAATTGGGTCGGTATAAACAAAAACAGAGCTTCCCTCACACTTATTGATATTTCCGCTTATCGTTGCAGGACAGATAATCACTAATTTTTCGAGTGTTACGGTTGTTCCGGCCGGAACTGCGGGTGCCATAATCAATTGAGAAGTTAACCCTCCGTTAAGGGTCGAATTTACAGAAACACTAAATGTTAATCCGCTTGCTACATTTGATTTATATATTCCATCAGCATCAGTAAAAGCAGTAACAGGGCCGACACGTACCGCTACTCCTACCAACGGGTTATTGGAACAGTCAAACACTTTTCCTGTAACAAAGGTATTCGGAGCGGTGGGAATGTCAAGATTCCACCAAGTAAAATGACTTACCTGCCCGATGTACTTGTTGCCTTGCAAGGTGGAATACCCATCTTCTATCCAAACGTTTTTTTCATCATCAAAATACCATAATGGAATAGTTGCGGGAGTATTGCCCAATTGCTCATCTGATACGGTCATCTCAATAGTAGCGGTTTGCCCGGGTGCCAAGTTTAAGGGTTCGCCCGAACTACTACTCAGTTCAACAGCCAATGCTCCATAAGAAATCAAATATTGTTCCTGTTGATTGCTGTTGATACCTCTTAAATCGCCGCCTTGCATGATTAAACTAAACACCGGACTTTGGGGATCGGCATAAGTATAGGCTACTTGTACTTCACCTTGGTAGGGGGTGCCCGATTCGGTAACTAAACTGTTTGCCTCAAAATGAACCGTTGCATTTTCGGAAACCACTACGCTGTTGCCGGTACTTGCGGACAAGGTAGTCATCGTTTTTTCGTTCATCACAAAACGCACCTTTGCATCGTTTTTGAGGGAAGAGGTGGCAAAAGATTTATGAAAATATCCTTCTTTATCCGCTTCTAAAACAATACGGTTGTTTCTGGCACGAACTTGGTCGAATATAAAAAATCCCTGTGCGTCAGTATTAGTATAAACTACCTGCCCGGTTGCGTTTTCGGTTTTTATGCGTACATCCTTTATCGGGTTGCCGTCTATGTCATTCACCATTCCATAAACCTTTAGTGATGAGATAAAGGCAGGACCATCATACAAAGAATCCGCATCATCAAACATACATCGGTTAAACAGCAACAATAAACTTACTGTCGCTACCACAAAAACCAACATTCTCTTTTTCATAGAACAATATTTAATAGTTAAAAATAAGTAGTGAAGGAAGGGAGAATAAATTGTTAAGTTTTTAGGGTAGTTTGCATATCATTTTTTCTTTGTTATTCCCTGAGTTGTGAGTAACTCAATGACAAAGTGTATGGTCGTGCTTTCATCCAAAAAGGGATGAAGACTAAGGGAAGCACATAATGGATAAACAAAATTTAAATTACCCGCCCCGAGGCAAGAAACTTATAGGCGGGTAATTTAAATTGAACCGTCCTGACTAAGCAGGGTTAGTAGGTTATACAGAAATCACCTACAACTTCCAAAATATTGGGCGTTGCCACCTGTGAGATTCCGATAATCGTTCCTGCCGAACCCGAAAAATTACCCGATAATGTGGTGCCCGATGCTTCGGTTACGTTAATCTGACCTTGTGTTAGAATAAAAGTCGGAGTCGTATTATTGACCATCATCACGCCTATCGGATGCCCAAAAGCGATGTTGGTATAAGTTCCGATATTGTATAAACCGGTTTGAATAGGTTGTGGTAATAACAGTGAGAATCCAATTGGGCCATCATTAACATAAACATGGGTATAGCCGGCAGGTACACTGTATGGAGTCATAACATGCAACCCGGGGGTAGAAGTGGTTTGCGGTAGACTGATTTGTGCTGCGGTATTGTATTCGTAAAGGTTGGTGAAATTAACCGTATTCCCATTTCCGGTAAATTGTACTCCTATAATAGGACATTCGGTTTGTAATTCGAGTGTACAAAGTGGCAATGTAACGGCTACTGCCTCATTGCTAATGGTATTAACCGATGTTTCTCCGCTATATATACCTCCTCCTACGAACTCCTGTGCGCTCACATCAATCACCTCGCCGCCTGGTGCTACTGCCGTGTAGTAACCACCGGGAGCCAAGACATATTTAACCTGACCATCCCATGCCATTTTTACGGTTGTCGTAATTGGGCTGCCACTACAGGAAGTAATTACTCCGTTAATGGTAGAAGGGCAACTGAATTGAATTGGCGGAACGATAAAGCTTTCGGAACCAGAGGTCGTTTGTATAGATGTTGTAAATGTTTTGAAAAAAGAAATCGGATAGATATGTTTAGCAGTGATGGATACAGAAGAGCCTGTAGGCGCATAAAAGCTGAACAGTCCATTTGCAAGGACGGGAATGATTATGGTATTACCGTCCCATGCTGCGGTGATTTGACCGCTTATCGGATTATCCGAACAATCAATCAATTTTCCGGAAACGGTAACAGGGCATCCCGCTTGAATGACAGATGGTATGATGTAATTTTGTTCCGGACCTAAAGCCGGGACAGTAAAATGATAGGTGCTTGAATATTGAGGATTTGAAACTTTAAACGTTAGTGTATAATTTGTGCCTGTATTGACAATAAGGTTAAAATTTTCGTTAACCGGTTTAAAATCTGACCAAAATCCGGGCACATTTATTTTTACAAATACACTTTGTCCCGAACATTTATTGACTGTCCCACTGATGTTTGCTGCACATGGAATATATATGTCTTCGAGGTTCATTGTTGTTCCTGCCGGAACTCCGCTAACCGAAATTGGTAATGAAGATATTCCTCCATTCAATAATGCAGAAACAACAACCTCAAACATTAATCCACTCGCCACATTAGATATATATGCTCCATCTGCATTGGTATAGACGACAAGCGGACCAACAGATACTGCCATTCCTGCCAAAGGATTGTTGTTACAGTCAAATACCTTGCCTGTTACAAAAGTATTTGGAGAGATGGGGTCATCGCAATTCCACCAGCTAAAATGACTCACCTGCCCGATGTACTTATTGCCTTGCAAGGTGGCATACCCTTCCTCTTTCCAGACGTTTTTTTCATCATCGAAATACCATAATGGAATAGTTGCGGGGGCATTCACCAATTGCTCATCGGATACGGTCATTTCAATAGTAGCGGTTTGTCCGGGTGCCAAGTTTAAGGGTGCGCCGGAACTGCTACTCAGTTCTACCGCCAAAGCTCCATAAGAAATCAAATGTTGTTCCTGCTGATTGCTGTTGATGCCTCTCAAATCGCCGCCTTGCATGGTCAAACTAAACACCGGACTTTGGGGATCGGCATAAGTGTAGGCCACTTGCACTTCGCCTTGGTAGGGCGTGCCCGATTCGGTAACTAAACTGTTCGCCTCAAAGTGAACCGTTGCCTTTTCGGAAACCACCACGCTGTTGTTGGTACTTGCCGACATGGTAGTCATCGTTTTTTCGTTCATCACAAAACGAACCTTTGCATCATTTTTGGGGGAAGAAGTAGCAAAAGATTTATGAAAATAACCTTCTTTATCTGCCTCTAAAACAATGCGGTTGTCTCTTGCACGAACTTGGTCAAAACTAAAAAAGCCCAAAGAGTCGGTGTATGTATATATTTCCTGTCCCGTAGCGTTTTCGGTATTTATGCGGACATTCTCTATCGGGTTGCCATTTATGTCATTCACCATTCCGTAAACCTTTAGCGAGGAGATGAAAGCAGGCCCGTCATACAAAGAATCTGCATCATTAAACATACATCGGTTAAAAAGCAACAATAAGCTAATTGTCGCCACCACAAACAAAATCATTCCCTTTTTCATAGTACAATATTTAATAGTTAAAAAAAGTGGTCAATGGGGGGGATTTAAGAGCAGGGTCTTTAGGGTTGTATGTCTATTAATTGTCAGTAACTTCTCAGGATGTGGAGAATAGGATAATTCCGGTGTTCCGAATTGTCAATATAAAGCGTATCTGCTGATGAATATTTATTCTTAATTAGCGGTGTCGTTCTTTCTGTTTACCGTTATCTCCTTCTTATTTTGAATATCGTTTTAAGCAGATTGCAAATTTGTTCATATAGTTGCTTTATGTAGCAAAAAACAACAAAATACTACTATTCCCGTATAATAGGAGAGCAATTTACGATTTTATTTTAATTCCGGCAAAATGCAATGTCTTTTTTTCCACAACCTGAGTAGTTACGAACACAAATAAATGAAAAGCGCATTAGTAGGTTAAACAGAAATCACCGGATACGTCTGTCAAAATGGGGCTTGCCAACTGTTGTACGTTGGGTAATGTTCCTGCCGAACCGGTAAAGCTTCCCGAAATCATGTTGCCCGACACTTGGCTAATGGTAATCTGGCCTTGGGTCAATATAAAGGTAGGTGTCTGATTGTCAATCATCATCACGCCTATACGTTGTCCATAAGCAATGATCGGAAAACTTCCTATATTGTAAGTGCCCGGTTGGAGGGATTGGGGCAGTATCAATGAGAAACCGATGGAACCTTCATTGGCATACACAAGCGTATAACTTGAAGGGATACTATATTGCGTCATCAGATTTACGCCGGGGGTGGTGGTAGTTTGGAGCAAACTGATTTGCGATAAGGTAATATACGATACAAGGTTGGGGTAATTAACCGTATTACCGTTGCCCGTCACTTGGACACCACTCACCGAACAGGGGGATGCGAGTTCGACGGTACAAAGTGGTAACGTCACAAAGACGGCTTCGCTATAAATGGAATTAACCAATGTTTGACCGCTATACATGCCTCCGCCCACATATCCTTGCGCACTCACGCTAATCTCCTGACCTCCGGGCACGGTTGCCGTAAAAGAGCCGCCAAGAGCCGGAATGTTTTTTACTTGCCCCGCCCATCCCAATTTAACCGTTGTAGTAACGGGGTTGCCAATACAGGATGTAACCAACCCTTCTAAGGTTGAAGGACAACTAAACTGAATTGGCGGAACAGTATAACTACCCGATGAAGGAGTGGGCGGTGCCGAGGTCATCGCAGATTCGACAAACGAATTAGCGATATTGTGGGTGGCTTTGATGCTGACCTCTTGATTAGCCGGTGCTTTAAAGCTAAATTCTCCATTTGCAGGGACGGCAACGGATAATGTAATGGAGTCCCAAGAAGCAAGAATCAGACCGTTGACTGGATTTTGTGTGCAATCTACCAAAATACCGGAAATGGTAACAGGACATTCCACTTCTATGGTAGAAGGCAATGTATAAGTTTGCTCAAATTCAATTGGAGGAATATTATACTGGTATAAATAGGAAAATTGCGAATTTGAAGCACGAATATTAAGAAAGTAATTAGTACCTGAACCAACAGTCAACTTGAAATTATTGGATACCGGCCAAAAGTCCGGCCAATATTCGGCTGAACTGATTGTTACGAATGAATTGAATCCATCACAATTATCAATACTTCCATTGATAAATGCCGAACATGGAACAATCAGGTCATCCAAAGTTTTAGTAGTTGAAGCGGGTACAGAATTCACTAATATTTGAGCTAAGCTAATTCCTGCGTTCAGACTTGGAGATATCAGTACATAAAAACTTAAGTCGCTTGCTACATTGCAAATATATTGTCCTTCTGAATTGGTATAGACCACCATCGGACCTACACTGACTGCAACTCCTGCTAACGGAGTATTATCACAATTATATACGTAGCCCGTTACAAAAGTATTAGGAGTGATGGAGTCATCGCAATTCCACCACGTAAAATGACTCACCTGTCCGATGTATTTATTACCTTGAAGTGTGGCATACCCCTCTTCTATCCAGACGTTTTTTTCATCGTCAAAATACCATAATGGGATGGTAGCGGGTGCTTTTCCCAATTGTTCTTCGGATACGGTCATTTCTATGGTAGCGGTTTTACCCGGTGCTAAGGCTAAGGGTTCGCCGGAACTGCCCGTCAGTTCAATCGCCAAAGCTCCGTAAGAAATCAAGAGTTGTTCCTGTTGATTGCTGTTAATCCCTCTCATATCGCCGCCTTGCATGGTTAAACTAAACACCGGACTTTGAGGGTCGGCATAAGTGTAAGCAACTACCACAGAGCCTTCGTATGCTGCGCCTGATTGAGTAACTAAACTGTTTGCTTCAAAATGTACTGATGCTTTATCGGAAACCGCCACTGTTTTGTCGGCATTTGCAGACATGTAGGCGATGGATTTTCGGTTCATCACAAAGCGTACTTTTGCATCATTTTTGAGGGAAGAGGTGGCAAAAGATTTATGAAAATACCCTTCCATATCCGCCTCTAAAACAATGCGGTTGTCTCTTGCTCGAACTTGGTCAAAACTAAAAAAACCATACGAGTCTGTATAAGTATGTATTTTCTGACCCATAGCGTTTTCGGTTTCTATCCGAACATGAGCGATTGGATTGCCTTCGATATTATTCACCATGCCATAAACCTTTAACGAGGAGATAAGGGCAGGACGATCATACAAAGATTCCGCATCATTAAACATACATTGGTTAAACAGCAACAATAAACTTACTGTCGCTACCACAAAAAACATCATTCCCTTTTTCATAGTACAATATTTAACAGTTAAAAAAAGTGGTCAATGGGGAGGACAAAGCGTCCGGTTTTTAGGGTAGCCTGTATATTAATTGCCGACTATTATTTGAAAACGAGAATGTTTCCAAAAGGGTTGCCTGCTATTAAATTAATTTTTATCACTTAAAAACCACCTTGTTCAACGTGAGAAAAAGTACTACTACTGCGTTTCTGGGGCAAACATACGATGTTGATTTTTAATCGGGTTGCCGTTACAAGTTTTAAGGTCCTGATAAACAATGAAACTGCCCGGTTATCCTGAAGGGAGAATATATTTATAGGATTTACCGGTTCAAAAGCGGGTTCAACCCCTTAGGGGAAGTATATTCCGCTCCATAAATCTTTTATGAATGTGTGAACCCATCGGGTTCGCTACGCAGTTGCTTATCATTGTTACTTCATCATTCAAGAAGCCTGCCGGCGGGATCGTACAGGAGCATCTTGGAATTTAGGGAGGGTCAATCCGATCGGCAGGGGTATCAAAATAATTCTGGGGACGGTCTGCCCGATCAGTCAGAGCATCAAAATAATTC